>JAYWDF010000371.1:0-1936 GCA_043779985.1 Akkermansiaceae bacterium
GCCGCAAATTTGGCAGGCGATCCGCGAGTCGCGCAAACCCGGGATCGCCGAGGTGGCGGTGGGCTTGGTTCTCTTCACCGGCCTCTGTTGGAATGACGCGCGCGCCGCCGAGGTTCCCGGGGTCAAGCCTGCGGAGTCGATGATTCACGATTGGCAAATCCGCGACGGTCGCCTGCGCGGGACGCTCGACGTGACGCTTCGCGGCGAGGTCGGTGATCGCTTCCTGCTGCTGCGCGCCCCGGCCGTGCTGAGCGGCTTCGAAGGCGCCGGCTTGCGGGTCGTCAAAGCCCCGCTGGCAGGGAATGACGCCTATTTCATCGTCGCCGAGAAAGCCGGTCGCGCGACTGGGCGGGCGACGTTTGAAATGCCGCTCACCGATCCCGGAAAGGGCTGGGAGCTTCCCGGCGGTCCTGCGGCGATGCGGCAGATCACGCTGCGCTGGGATCAGGCTGGCTGGGAATTTTTCTCACCCGGTGCGGCGAGAATCACCCCGCTTGTCGGCCTCACCGTCCGTGAAAGCGGCGCGGTCATGGTCCTCGGGCCTGCCGATCCGGTGACGCTTCAGGCCCGGCCGAAGCAGCGCGATGTGGGCACCGAGGAAACCAAGTTTTTCGCAGAGGTTTCTAACCTATTCCTGCCGGGCCCCGGCGTGGTGAATGGCAGGCACCGCGTTTCGATCCGTCCGGCGCAGGGCCGGGTTTCCTCATTGGTGATGAGAGTGCCGGATGGATTTACTGTGAGTGATGTGATCGACGGACCGGTCGGCTCGTGGCGCTTTGACCCGGAAAAACATGAACTCCGCGTGCCCGTCGAGCCCGCGCAGGATCAGGCCTTCGCACTCACGGTCGAGACCCAGCGTAGTGCCGGGGCCCTGCCGATGGATCTGGATCTCACCCCGCTGCGGGTCACAGGCTCTGCCGGTGAGATTGGATTTCTCGCCCTGGCATTCGGTGAGGAAGCGCAGCCGGAATCGATCAAAGTGGAAGGGCTCTCACGGGTGAATCCCGAGGATTTCAATGGAAAACTCCTGCCACGCGACAAGGAGGGAAATCCGCTGGCGCTTCTTCAGAACGCCTTCCGCTATGGATCGGGCGAGGTCATGGCGCTTGTCAAAGTCGCCGCAGTCGCGCCTGAATTGCGGGCGGAGTCGTGGCAGCTGGTCTCGCTTGGCGAGGATCGTCTCGTGGTCTCCACGGATCTATCCGTCACCATCACGCGCTCCGGAGTATTCCGCTTGGTCGTCGACGTGCCGGAAGGCCTGGACGTGGAAACCGCCACCGGCGAGGGCTTGAGCCAATGGACGGTGAGCACCGATAAAAGGCTGCTGACTTTGCATCTTGCGGGCAAAACGATGGGCAAGCGCGAGTTTAATCTCACTCTAACCGGTCGCCCGCCGGGAGCGCAGGAAAAATGGCAGGTGCCGCGCCTTTCGGTGCGCGAGGCGTCTCGCGAAACCGGAGTACTCACCGTGGTGCCCGAGCGCGGCCTGCAAGTCCGCGCGGTCGATCGGAAAAACATCTCCCAACTCGATCCGCGCGAGCTCGCGGATGCACCCAAGGATTCCGCCCGCGCCGCTGCCCGTCCGGGAGCCTTGGGCTATCGCTTGCTGCAAAGTGACTGGTCACTCGGCCTCGCAATCAGCCGGCTCAATCCGTGGGTGACTGCCCAGGTGTTTCACGAGTCCACGCTGCGCGAAGGCCAGATGCTCACCCGCGTGGTCATTGGTTATAAAATCGAAAATGCCGCGCTGAAATCCCTGCGCATCCGGATTCCCGGGCTCGACGCCACTGCCGCCGCGACCGTTCGGGCGACCGGGGCGGCCGTCGCCGATCTGGTGCCGGTCGAGGGCGAACCGGGGCTTTGGGAAATCCGCTTCCAACGCGGCGTCGCCGGTGAAACCAGCGTCGAGCTGGAATACCAACGCGCCAGCAAGGAC
>JAYWDF010000372.1:0-1936 GCA_043779985.1 Akkermansiaceae bacterium
TAGTGATCCGCCTTGAACGGACCTTCCACCGAGACACCGATGTAGTCGGCTTGGGCGGGGGTCAGCTGGGTGAGCTTCACGCCGATCTTGGCGAGGTGAAGTCGGGCGACTTCCTCGTCGAGATGCTTCGGCAGGACCTTCACTTCGCCAGCCTTGTAGATGTCCTTGTTCTTCCAAAGCTCGATCTGGGCGAGCGTTTGGTTGGTGAACGAATTGGACATCACGAAGCTCGGGTGGCCGGTGCCGCAACCGAGGTTTACCAAGCGGCCTTCTGCGAGCATGTAAAGGCTGTTGCCGGTTGGGAAGGTATACTTGTCGACTTGTGGCTTGATGTTGGTCTTCACCACGTTAGGCGCGGTGTTGAGCTTGTCGATTTGGATCTCGTTGTCGAAGTGGCCGATGTTGCAGACGATCGCCTGGTCCTTCATTTTCTCCATGTGCTCGAGGCGGATGATGTCCTTGTTGCCAGTGGTGGCGACGTAGATATCACCCCAGCCGAGGGTGTCCTCGATCGGCAGAACACGGAAGCCTTCCATCGCGGCTTGCAGCGCGCAGATCGGGTCGATTTCCGTGACGACGACCTGGGCACCTGCACCGCGGAGGGCTTGGGCGCAGCCCTTGCCGACGTCGCCATAACCGCAGACCACGCCGACCTTGCCGGAGATCATGACGTCGGTGGCGCGCTTGATGCCGTCGAGCAGCGACTCGCGGCAGCCGTAGAGGTTGTCGAACTTGGACTTGGTGACCGAGTCGTTCACGTTGATCGCGGGGATCAACAGCGTGCCGGCCTTGGCCATTTGATAGAGACGATGCACACCGGTGGTGGTTTCCTCGGAAACACCCTTCCACTCCTTGACGATTTCGTGGAAAATGCCGGGTTGTTTGACCTTGATGTCCTTGAGCAGGTCCTTGATGACCGACTCTTCGTGGCTCTCGGACTCGGAGTTGATCCAGTCGGATCCATTTTCCATCTCGTAGCCCTTGTGGATGAGGAGGGTCGCGTCGCCACCGTCGTCGACGATGAGTTGCGGGCCGAGGCCTTGCGGGTTGACAAGCGCCTTCCAAGTGCACCACCAATACTCTTCGAGGGACTCGCCCTTCCAAGCGTAAACCGGGATTTCACGGGCAGCGATGGCGGCGGCGGCGTGATCCTGGGTGGAGAAAATGTTGCAGGAAACCCAGCGCACTTCGGCGCCCAGGTCGACAAGCGTTTCGATGAGAACTGCGGTCTGGATGGTCATGTGGAGCGAACCCATGACGCGGACGCCTTGAAGCGGCTTTTCCTTGCCATACTTTTCCCGGGTGGACATCAGGCCGGGCATTTCGTGCTCGGCGATTTCGATTTCCTTGCGACCGAAGTCAGCGAGGCCGAGGTCTCTTACTTTGTAGTCTGTGAAGCTCATTTTGATAGGTAGTTAGAATTTCGAATCAGCCGATTGCTTTTTTGAGAGCCGCCGCCTTGTTGGTGGCCTCCCAGGTGAGGTCCGCATCTTCTTTTCCGAAGTGGCCGTAGTTGGTGGACTTCGAGTAGATGGGGCGGAGAAGGTTGAGTTGTTTGACGATGTCGGCCGGCTTGAAGGAGAAAACCTTCAAGATGGCTGCGAGAATCGCCGCATCCGGCTTGGTGCCGGTGCCGAAGGTGTCGACATGCACGCTAACTGGCAGCGGATGGCCGATGGCGTAGGCGAACTGGACTTCACACTTGGTGGCGAGTCCGGCAGCAACGACGTTTTTAGCAACCCAGCGGCCCATGTAGGCGGCGGAGCGGTCAACCTTCGACGGGTCCTTGCCGGAAAATGCACCACCGCCGTGGCGACCGGTGCCGCCGTAGGTGTCGACGATGATTTTACGGCCAGTGAGACCGGAGTCTCCCTGAGGACCGCCGACGACGAACTTACCCGTGGGATTGATCAGATACTCGGTGTCCTTAGTCAGC
>JAYWDF010000373.1:0-1935 GCA_043779985.1 Akkermansiaceae bacterium
ATTGCGACCGCCCGCTTCAATGCTCTATAGGCGTTGGGCCAGTCTTCACAGTTAAAATATGCGATTCCAAGGGCCGTAAAGGCAGCGGAATAATTCGGATTCTGATTGACTGCTAGAGTAAGATAATGAACCGCTTCTCGGGAACGATCAAGCCTATTCAACATTTCACCGGCACCCCGGAGGGCAATATGATTAGAAGAATTGATTTTGATCGCCTCAAGGTAATCATTTAGGGCCGCACTATATTCACCCTTTTCCCAAAATGCCAGACCTCTGTTACAAAGAGCAATCTGGTCTGGGTGAAGAGCCAAAATTCTATTATATGCTAGTACCGATTTGTCAAAATCCCTTATCTCCAAAAGCATATCTCCACGCAAATAATAAAGAAGGGAAGATATTTGCTCTGTCAATAAGATGCCTTTTAATTCTGCGGTTTCAATCAAAGCCAAAGATTCGCCGTATCTACCTTTCTCATTTAGATATGATGCCATGCGGAAAATATTCCCCCCGCCAGATTGCCACAGACCAGACTTTTCGAGTATTTTAAGCGTATCACTTGGATCTTTTGCCGAATTTCCGAGCTTAGCGATAGTATTGTTAAAATTCATGATGGAGAAATAAATGGGTTGTTTTTAGCACAATTTTCTCTTGGCGAGCGGCCCTCGCCATCTCAACACTATTAGCTGGTGCAATGGTTCATTTACCCCGCGATGCTCTCTAAAATGATGCTTAATTTATCTCTCCATGATTTAACTGTTCTCTTTCTTAATTCTGATAGAATTTCACATGATCCGATTTTGTCGCCATGTTCCCATTTCAGTAACGCGAGAATTATAATCGGTAGCGGATAGCCATACTTAGTCACTTGCGATTTCTCTAAAAATCTTTCCATAGCCTCAACAGAATGCATCGAATCAAGGAATGGAATCACATGGTCGATGACCTTTACCGCGATATCATCCGGCGTATTCACTTCGCTAAACAACCACCATACATCCTTGCGATCAATTAATTGACCTATTCGAGCACGAACAGTGCATGACGACTCATCTACAAACTGTGGAGCTGCTTTGGCCCAACATCTTTTGTAAATATCAGGGTGTAGAACACCAGAATTAATAGTCATACCATCACCTTCTTTGCTGATTTGCAAATCTATAACATCGGTGAATACACCAACATCGCGATTCCACATTCTCCCCTTCCGCACAAACCCGAGTGGCGTTAGAATTTTATTCATTCGATCTATAACAATTTTTTTATTCATGGTTCATAGTAAATAACGCGTCCAGGAATACCAAGTTGTTCCTCGTATCTTTTGATCTGCCGGTTTTGCGCTGCTCGCCTTGGGAGAAGTAGTGACGGTCGCGGTTGGTGCTGGCGGTGCCGCTGGTGAAGCGGCAGAGCAGGTGGCGGCCTTCGTAGAGGAAATAATAGTGCGCGGTCTTGGTGCTGCCGGTGAATTCCCGTTGCTCGCTGCGCTGGCCAAGGGCGTTGTAGCTGTATTCCGTGGCCTTGGTGGAGCTCGCTCCCCAGTTGATCCTGGTGAGGCGGGATTGGGAATCCCACTCGTAGCTGCGGACGCCGTCGCTGAGGAGATTGCCATCCGCATCATACGTCGGACTGAAGGCGGAGGCGGCGGCGAGATTGAGGTTGTAGGTGTAGTTGGAGCTGTTGTTGGAACCGTCCTTGGCTTGGAAGTTCAAGGAATTGGTGCCGCTGGCGAGGTCCAGATCCGCCTCGAAACGGTTTCCCGCAAGCAGTCGCGCGTCTTTGTAAACACTGGCGCTGCCGGGCTTGACCTTGACCGTGGCGGATTCGCTGGTGCTGCCCCGGACGGTGACCTTCCGCACCCCTGCCGCCCCACCCACGCCGGTGATCTGGTTGAGCGGGTTGTGGGTGTAAGGCGTCATCGTCGCTCCGGTGCTGGTGCTA
>JAYWDF010000374.1:0-5865 GCA_043779985.1 Akkermansiaceae bacterium
GGGAATGGATGGGAAATAACAGGGTGATGCGAGTACCCTTGCCGGGTTCGGAATCGACGGCAATGGTGCCGCCCAGGCTCTCGGCCCGCTGGCGCAGCGTGTGGAGATTGCCGATCACGTCGGGGGCATCATTCTGGATTCCCTGCCCGTCGTCCTCGATGAACAACCGGAAATTGGGTGGCACCTTGTCGAAGGTGATCCGGACGTTCTTCGCCCGCGCGTGGCGGATGAGGTTATGCAGGGCTTCCTTGAAAAAAAACACCAGGTGCTTGCGCTGCTCCAAATCAAACACCGGGGAGTCCGAGACCTCGAACGTCCACTGCTGGTCGCGCAGCATCAGCGAGGCGATGTCCCTCAGGCGTTCCGCCAAGGGCTTGCGGGCGCGCTTGGAGGCGAGATTGATCTCGACGATTTCCCGCAGCGCGAGGGACGTTTCGCGGGAAATGCGGTTGATGTCGTCAAGGTTGCCCGGGCCGGGACCGAGTTCTGACAGCAGTGAAATCGTGGCGAGATTACTGCCCACCTCGTCGTGGAGATCGCTTGAGATGCGCCCGCGGAGGGCCAGCATGGTGCGGTGATTCACCAGCCGTTGCCTGCCTTGCCAGAATAGCAGGCCGACCACCGCCGCGGAGAGCAAGCCGAAGCTGGTCGTTAAAACGAGGTGGTCCCAATACCCGAGCAACCGCGCCAGCTCTTCGGTAAGCTGGGTTTTTTCACAAATCAGATCGAAGCGCCGCGACAAGCTTTGCACCCAATCGCGCTCGGGGATCAGAAGGCCGGAGGACGAGTAGCCATCGGTGAGGCCGGCGCGGCTCCAGACCCGCGTGGCGTCATGGGGAATGCTGGCGGCGCGGTCCAGTGTGGAAACCGGCCGGTTTAGCGCGACATTTTCCGTGCCGTGAAGGACCTCCATTTCGGCAAGCAGGATGCGCGGCGTGGCGAATGCGTCAGGCGCGTGAAGTTTGTCCACAGACACCCGTACATAGCGGCCACGGGTGGGTGGAAATTGAAATATCATCGGATTGTAGCCGGGATTCGCGATATCGTCGGCCCCGCTGTCCCACAGAGTTCTCCATGGTCCCTCCATCCCGTCGTCCGTCACCTCGAATCGAAATTTCACCGGAAATCCACAACCCGGACCTTTGATCGGCGCATCGCCGCGGGCTGCCACCAACCGGATGGATTCGAAATCGCGCGACGTGCCCAGATCGATGGTTGCCCACGTGGGCTTGGTGGGTCCGCGCCTAATATCGCCGTGCCAGCCAAGGCTGTTGCCCGCCACCGGTAGTTCGGGCGGGCCTAAAGGAGACTGGCCGTCGGTCAGGTAATTGATGTTCCACCCCACCTCGCCGTCGATGCTGAAATTGGCAGATAGACTGGCGGTGCGCGCGATGTTCCGCTGTCCTTGATAGACCATCACCTCGGCCAGTGAAAAGAACCGCACGTATTTCCCCGGCAAGGTGGGGAGAATCCGGGGAACGAAGCGCAGCGAGGTGATCCCTTCCGCCATCACGTCCAGGAACAGCGGCTCACCGCGCCGCAGGTCGAGCCGTGTATCGGCGATTTCCGCGAGGATGAAACGCTTTTCCCCGCCCTGCCGGGTGGCCTCGATCCGCATGCTGATGGGGAATCCGTAGTTCGACCTCAGGCCGCTCTGGGTGGTGATCCGGGTGGGGATCATGGCGATTCCGTCGATCGTCTGAGGGTCGTTCCAACGCATTTCGAACCAATGTTCTTCGGACTTGAGGCTGAAATTAGAGTGAAAGCCATGCGTCCCGCCGGCATCGATGTCGGACATGACCGGCAAGTTCCGCATCTCACCGTCGATCTGCCGGAGTCGCGCTTCGATTTGTTTGAGGCGTGGGAAAAAACGATCTGCGAACCCGCGGGTCCCCCCGGCTCCTTCCCGGGCTCCGACCGTTAGGCAGCCGCAGGAAATAATCAGCAGGAGCAGTGCGGCGTGTTTGGGAAGGCCCGGCATCGGGACAAGACCCTTCCATGGAAATTTCAAGTTGGCGATCACAGATGCGCCGCTCCGACTTGCTGCGTGTTACTCCGGTTTTTTCGCCTCATCACGAAAGTCAGTGAAGCCGGCGATCTGCGGCGTGGATCTCCCACCGGGACCGTAAACAAAAACCACCATCCGTGATCTCGCATCATGAATCCACTGAGTCTGGCAGATCGGATGCAATAACTCGTCATCAGGAATTCGATAGGCGATATTGACGTCATACGCCTCGCTTGTCTTAGCCGGGGGATCAAGCACCACCCGTGATTGGCTTTTCATGGCAAGTTTTTGTTTCCCTACCTGTCCTCCGACTGCCTGATCGGTGAGGTTATACCACATCATCTGGCCCTTCCTGAATTTTTGCTCCCCCGCATCAATGACCTGGAAGCGAATTGGAATCACAGGATTGGAAGGGTCACCGGAAACAACCAGGTAACAATCGGTAACGTTCTCGGAAACATTGGACATGGGCACTCCAGCAGGAACCTCTTCCGGTTTTACGACCGGCGCTCGCAGGAACCGGAGAGTGAGGTTTCCACCGGCAACGGTGTAAAGTTTCGAGAAATTCATCTCCGGCATATCAACCTCCTGACAGGTCGTGCCGTCATACAACTGCAGCTTCGCCGGAGCATCGGCAGGCGGATTCAGAAACAGAATCCGACAATTTCGTTTAGTCACTTTTTCCTGAGCGGAAACAAGCAGTGGAAATGACAGAAGTAGATAAATGAAAAGTCGCATAAAATTAGAGATTCGTTGTGAGGTAAAATCGAAGGAGTTGCTAAATTTCACCAGCTGCTAGCCAGCGGAGCGAAATAAGCTCATACCGGCGGCCAAACACTTGGTTGGTGATTTTCTTAACGACAACCACACCCGAATTGTTCGATAGATCCGCCAAAGCGCTGTCGTCGGATGGATCCACAAAATTCTTGCTGCGGCAAACGGTCGCTTCACAAACCGCTGTTGCTTGGATTTTTCCGTTGCGATCACGGGCATCGCCGTAGCAGCGGATGGTGAAGGTATCGTCCCGGGCGGAGAGGATGGGAGCGATGGGGCGGAGCAAATCGGCCTGGCGGGTCCATCCGGGAATGCCGTAAATGTTATATCCGAGCGCCGCCTTACTGAACTGATAGCCGGTGGCTGCCCCTGGTGGGTTCTCCGACGCGTAGTTTGGCGTCTCCGGCGTGAGGTTGATTTTGAGAGTCTTGAACGGGTCTTGCGATCCTGCCGACAATTGATTGAGCGCCGTTTGCACGGCACCCGCCAAGGCCAGACTGTCGTTCGATGAAAGCTGACGATTCACAAACTCTGAGAGCGAAAGAAACGGTCCACGCAACCGCACTTGGTTGACAATTTCTTGGGCGAGGAAATCGAGCTGGCTGCCAGTGAAGGTGCGATAGCCTGCATATTCGGCGGAATCGGCCTTGGCCCCAGAGCTGCCGTTTTTCTTGGATTCCACGTCGCCCGACACGCTGAAGCGGGTCATGGCATAATCTGACTCCCCAGAAAGCTGCGGACTTCCAGAGGAATCCATGTAGGGGATCTTTTGGTTACGGGCGTGTCCCAGCAATGCGCGCCATGCCGTGACCGAAACGGAATTCACGTTAAACATTCCCTCCACCTCCAGACGGGAGGCAATGGTCTTCCATGAAGTGGCGGGAGTGCTCACGTTCTTGGTGACAGCAGCCGTCGGGTCAGCGACATCCTGGGGCACTGCCTTGTAGGACCGGTTTGCCAAGGGCTTCGCCGGATTTGTCAGGAAATTTTTGTAGGTGTTTTGAAGGGTGGAGGAAGAGGAAGCTTGGCCGAAAGCAGCGGGCTCCGGGGCGATGGATGAGAAAAACCAATCATCAAATAGCAGATGATTCAGGCAATATGAGTCGTCGTTCTGCAAGTTCTGTCCTCCTTTGGCGGCCACCTCCGCTGCATTGACAACGCCTTTTTGGCCAATCAACGGAGTGGCGTCGCTGTTTCCCACCAGATTGAACGCATAAGGGGGAACGGGGTTTTCATAACGGGCATCCCAATTTTGCAACTCTCCCAAGGAATGAAGAGGCCGCCCGGGCAACTCGTCGATCACGCAGCGTGAAAGTCCATCCGATGCCTGGAAACCAGTCACGATATAGCCCCGGTTCGTGAGTTTATCGACGTTAGGCAAAAAAGTGCTGCCGGGGGTCAAACCTTGAAAACTATATTCGAAAGGTGAATTTACATTATGATTTACCCCAGGGTAGGCCCACTGGATCGTGCTCTCTACAAGGGCTTTCTTGCCCATTGCAGTGTAGTTTACAAACGGGCTGGATTGGACGAAACCCTTGGAAGACAGGTGAGTATTACTCGCCATCCTTGCGCCGAATGTCACCGCCAGAAACGGTTTTGGTGCGTTCAAGAGTTCTGAGAGAGTGTACGAAGGGAATTTACTAGCTGGCTTCGCCGGATAGAAAGCCTGGGCAGCAGTTTTGTCGTAAATCATCCGATACGCCAACACCCTCCCCCCAACGCCTACGGCACCCATGTCTAGATATAACCCAACTCCTGGAGATATGTCAGAGTACTCACTATCGAACGTCATTCCCGTCGTGATCGTGCCCCCCCCCCCGGGGCTGGCAGTGTTCCCAACCGCTTTTCCAATCGAATAAGGGACCCCATCCGTCGGAACGTAGCCGGGCTTTAGATTATTGGTTGCGCCATTCGCACTAAACACTTGGGTTTCGCCGGGCTTTAAACTCAGCGTCATCGGCAACGTATAAGTGACGGGACCAGGATACATTCCAACGGCCTCCGTTTGAGTCGTTCCGGTCATCGAACTTCCCTGAAGGGTGAATTTTTTGGGTCGGGAAGCGCCATCAATTTTATAATCAATTACCGGCGGCAGGGATCCCACGAGGGTGAATGTGAGATTGCTGGTGGTATTGAGGATCACATTATACGGGTTCCACAAGGTGATCACCGGATTGATCACGGCCTCCAAATCATATTTTCCAGGCGTGGCACTTAGCTTGGCCCGGTGGGCAAACACCCACTGCAGGCGGGCGATGACCGGCAGCAGTCGAGGCTCATGGGTGAACTCATAGGCGTTACCGTCGATCTTCACAGCTTTCATATTGAATTGCATCGCGCCACTCGTCGAGGATGCCTTATTGTAGAGTTTGGCGTAATTGGCCAGATTGGTCCATGTGCCGATTGCGGGAAATCGATAGATCGGCGGGTTGGCTGTTCCGGAGCTCCCCCGATAGGTGGTCCACGGATAAAGAATCGAACGATCTGCATAGGGATCGGACGAGGTCGCCCGCGAATATTGGAGGTCACTCTCGGGACTAACGCGGAAGAGGGGCAGATTGCTGACAGGCAGGTTGTCCCAATTTTCGGTGGCGAGCGAGAGATCCTTACGCCATCCGCCGGTGGCCGAGTTGGTCAGCAACCCGACCGAAGTGGCTGAGAGGTCGTGAAAGAACTCCTGTGATTTTCTTAACGGTCCAGGGGTTCCTCCAGCAATCAAATCTGCCTGTTTCAGGCTGACCGACTTCGACCCCGGAGAAACCTTCGTCGCATCACTCACCGACGGGTCGGTCAAAAGGACATCGAGGCCGAAGGGCTTGGGATCCACACTCGCATGGCTTTTGGCCAAAACCGACCATGAGGCAGCCGTCTGCGAATCCGGAGCATAAGGCTTTGGCAGCCGCGCCTTTTGATTTTCTCCGCTGACCCACCATGCGTAAGCACCTTTTTGTCCCGTGAGGTTCACCAATGTTGGATCAAGATAAATTTGTCTTTTGTCAGGATCTTCAGTTCCCACCGAGTTGGCTCCGAGCAGAGCAACTTTGCCAACCCCTCCTTTTTTAGTATTTGGTAAATCGTCA
>JAYWDF010000375.1:0-5863 GCA_043779985.1 Akkermansiaceae bacterium
AGGGCGAGGGCGTGCTTGAGCTGGTTGTAGAGGGTGAGATTTCTCGTTAGAAGCATCAGAGCTTTCTCATACGGGGACCAGGTTTTCGAATCGGTCGCACCGATGCGTTTCGCCTCCGGCTGCAGGGCCGCGAAGGAGGGCAGGAGCTGGGCGTAGGAATAGGATTTCTCCTCGCCACGGGTGAGCTTGGTCAGGCCGAGCAGGTCGTCGTGATGGATGGGGAAAATTTTCCGGGTATCGGCCAGCTCGGGCTTGAAATTGAGTTCGGCGAGCCATGCGGCGGGGGTGGCGGGCGCGTCATCGCCGGGGACGCGTTGTTTGCCATGGATGGAAAGCAGGGCGTTACGGGCCAGCGAATCGAGCGGCTGGACACGACCGTTCGAGACGACGGGGAGGGTGCCGAAGCCTTTGAAATCAAGACCCGTGGATGGCCGCGTGGCCTCGAACACGGCGCTGGCGATGAAGAGCAGGCAGAGCGAGGGGATGAGCCACGCGATGATTTTTCGGAGGATGCTCATGGTGCGGGAGAGGTTTTGTGGCGGCGGGAGATGGCTTTGATCAGGTGCTGGGAAAAGACCCAGAGCAGGCCGAGACCGACCATCGCGCAGGAGATGTAGGGGAGGGTCCAGACGGGGTTGCGGACGACTTGGAAAATGGAGGTCGTGTCGTTGTTCTCGAAGCCGGCCTGATAGAAAGTGAGGCCGCCGTAGCGCAGTGGATGGTTCATGTAGATGAGATCCTCGCGGTTCTCGCCGGTGTCGGGATTGAGGATCTTGATCTTGCTGGAGAAGTTTTTCGGGACGTTGGTGCCGAGGTAGCGGTCGTGGCTGAAGTCGAGGAGCTTGATGGAAAACGGATGGTAGAGGCGGCGTTGGCGGATGGACATTTCCCAGGGTCTTCCGGCCGCCTCGAAGGATTGCTCGCCCTTGAACGCGTTCGAAAGAAGCCAGCGGCCTTGGGATTTTCCACCGTCCGGGATGACTTCGACGAAGGCGGTGGTGAGATCGCGGCGGTCGGCGGCGGTCTCAATGGACTTGCGGCGGACGGCGTAGCCTTTTCCAAGTCCCACGGTGGCACGGGTCTTGTCGAACTTGTCGGTGGCGTCGGATTCCGGGAGAAGCTCGCTGTTGGGGTAGTGGCTGTGGATTTTCACGGAGAAGCCGCCGAACGGGAATTCCGCGCCGTCTTTTAGGCGGCTCTGCGGGATGGCGGTGACGGTTTCCAAGCCATCACCGTCGGGGCGGATGACGGCGAGCTCGACCTCGCGGGGGAAGGTGGAGTAGTTCAGAGTTTCACCCTCGTTGACGGCCATTTGCGCTTCGCGCCCGAGCAGTCCGGTGAAAATTTCCCCCAGCAGCATCAGCAGGATGCCGGAGTGAATGACGATCATGCCGGCCTTGTTCCAACTGAGCTTGAAGCGCGCGGTGTGGGCAGCGAGGAGGTTAAGGATCAGGAGGATGCCTAGCAGCGTCCCGCCGGGAATGGGGATGGGGAACTTTTTCTGGCCGGGCATGACGTCCCACCATGCGATCCAGGAGCGGAAGAATTTCTCCTGCACCTCATGGATGCCCAGCTCGACCTGGCTGATGGTGGCGACGAAGATCAGCACCATGGCGAAACCCAGCAGGGCGACGGTCAAGCGCAGGGAGCTGAGGAGCTTGAAAATTGGCACGGGACGTTACTCAGGGAAGGTTGCGGAGCGGACGAAGGCGGCGAATTTCTCAGTGTTCGCTTCGACGAGGGTGGCGTCGCCGGTGATTTTGAAAAACCAAGTCATGCCCGGGCGCTTGAGGATGGTGGAGGCGATGGCGGCCTTTTTTCCGTTAAGCAGAGGCTCGGTGCTGGTCATGTGGCTGGTGAAAATTTCTCCGGCAGGCGATTCATCCTTTTTCCCGAGAGCCGGATCGTCCGCGGAAGTGAGGGGGGCGAGCTTGAGCTGGGAGCGCCAGCGGTTGACGTTGTCGAGGACGCTGCCGGAATCGCCGGGTATCGGGACGACCGAGACATCGGCCGAGGTGCCGTCCGGGCCGGCGATGCTGAAGCTGGCGGCACGCATGGAGCTGCCTTCGCTGGGTTTCCAGCCATCGGGCGGCGTCACGTTGACCTTTTTCACACCGCCTGGAGTGGGTGCTGGCGCGCTTTTTTGGCTGCCCGCGAGGCGGACGCTGCGCAGGAACTCCGCGAACACGCCCTCGGTTTTTCTCAGAACACCGACAGGGCCGGTGAATTTGAAATACCAAGTTTCGGTCTTGAGAGGAAGGACTCCGGCTAAAATCCCCTCGGCGTCGGCTGCGGAATCTGCGGAAGTGAGATTGAAGAGCAGCATCTCTTCTTGGGAGTCGGCGATCTTGAGTGGCTGGCCGGTCACCTCGTTGTCAGCGAGCGGCTTGAGGCCGACCTGGCCACGCCATCGGTTGAGGTTGGCCGCAAGGCCTCCGCCATCACCGGCAAGCTTCGAGACCGTGACTCGTCCGCCGCCCGGGAGAGCGTATGCGGCGGTGAGAAACTGACTGGCGTTCTCCTGTTTCCAATCCTCGGGAGTCTGCCAGACCACGGAACCGGAATGGGCCGCGTGGTCGTGGGGGTCTTCTTCTTTTGGAGCCGCGCCACTAGGATGGACGGCAGGCGGCGCGGGATTTTCCGCTGTGGAATCGGTGGCGACCCTGTAGGTGCGGATCTCATCGTCCTTGCAAGAGCTGAGGACACAGAGCGAGAGAGGTGCGAGGAGGAGGAATTTGCGCATGGTTTTCAGAAAAATGTAGGGCATGGGATATCACAAACCTCCCGGAACGAAACTGAAGCTTCGTCGGGATGCTACCATAGCAGCGGCACTCCATACGCTGGGAAATTCTCATCACAGGTCACAATCGTGAGTCCTTCAACCTGCGCCTGGGCGATGATGAGTCGATCAAACGGATCACCGTGGTGCCGGGGTAGCGTGATCACAGCTTCATAATGCGCCACGGCAGGAGGCAGAAACCCGAAACCATTCGCTTCAAGCACGCCGGGAAAAATCATCCGGTAATCCGTCTGAAGCTTGAGCTTGCCGATGCTGACCTTGATTGCCGCCTCCCATGCGGTTGCATGGCTCACGTAGCACTCGTTCGAGTCATCCTCCATCGCCGCACGGGCTGCCGGACTCAAATTCGGATTCCCTTCGCAAAACCACAGCAGCGCATGTGTGTCGATCAACAACCTCATGCCATGTAGTCCTTGAAGTCCTCCAGTGGCTCATCGAAATCCGGCGATAATGAAATCATCCCACGCAAGCAACCAAACCCCTTCAAAGACTCGACAGAACGCTCCGCTGCCGAGCCAACCGGTTCCAACTCCGCCCTTACCCGGATGGATTGATTCCGCCAAGCCTCTGGCAGGGGCAAATGCAATGTGCCGTCCGGATCAGGTTCGATAATCGTGGTGATCACGTTCATGGCGCTGAAGATATGGGATTTTCCGGCTTTGTAAATCACTCTGAAGGGGCGACTGTCATCGCGCTGCCGCCATGAAAAAGAAACCGCAACTCATCCCGCTGCTCAACTTCTTCGCCGAAACCCTCCGCGAAACGCTTGAGGAATCCGGATTATCCCAGGCGGAGATCGCCCGCCGCTGCGGGATTCCCGCGCCCCACCTCACCCAGATGAAACAGGGCAAACGCCGCTGCACGTCCGAATACGATCTTCGCCTAAGCTGCTTTTTCGGCATCCCCCCCGGCATGTGGATGAATCTCCAACTCGACTACGAATTCATGCGCGCCGACCGCGAAAAAGGCGAAGCCATCTGCAAGGAAGTGCAACCCTGCGCGGCGTGAAACTCTGGAAATGTTGAAATGCGAAACCTGACCCCATCATTCCAATTAGGCCTCACCCGGTTTGGATGCGCGGATTGCGATAAAATCTGTCCAGCCTGGATCGTCCCCGCCATCCCCACCCGGTTGTCGAACGCTTTTGCCATGAAGTGATCTTCCTTCGTCAGCGCCGTAAACGCCGACACCGGCGCGATCGGATCGCCCAATGAAACTCCAAAATTCTCCACCACGTCCCGCCGCGAATCCGCGCCCACGTCGATGAACAATTGCTCCATGGTCATCACCTGCCGCCGCTGCGCTTCCGGCAAAAAATGCGGCGGCCGTGAGGCGATCACCCCGAGAATCTTATCTCCGCCGCGGGTCAAGATCTCTACCCGTTGTGAGAGCAAATTATGCTCCCACCACCCACCGATCCCCACAAACTGCAGGTATCCTTCCGGAGTGATGTTCTGGACCATGAATCCAACCTCGTCCATGTGGCCGGCCACCAGCACCCGCGGCCCGTCGTCTCCCGTTTCACAAAATACCGACCCGTTCCGATCCGCCGAGAGCTCCCCGCTCTCCTCCAGCTCATCCACGAAAATCGCCCTCACCTCATCCTCATGCCCTGATACCGAGTGGGCCTCCGTCAACTCCTGCAACAATGAAACTGCCTTGGTCCGCATGCGCGAGATCTTGCGAAACCTGAATCCGCCTTCCAAGTCCCAAGTGCGCCCATGCCGACCGCAGGCTGTGGAAAGGGGATGGACGCCAGCCCTGCGATTCCATTGACTCCGCCACCGCGAGCGCGTGCTTGGGTTCCTCTTTTCCATCTTAGCTCAAATGAATCTGCCCCGAGCCAGCGCGACTCTCCTCCTCTTCCACATCCTGCTCGGATGCCTTGCCAGCGCCGCGCCGCCGGATCCGCATTTTAAAAAATCGCCGCGCTTTCACGATCCATCGACGCCTATTCGTCAGGGCGACGGCTGGGTCGTTTTCTCCACCGGCAACGGCATTTCCACCCGCCACTCGCGGGATCTCAAGACCTGGACGGAAGGTGAACCCGTCTTCAAGGAGCTCCCGGCGTGGCACCGCGAGATCGTTCCGGATCACCGGGGCTACCTCTGGGCTCCCGATGTCATCCGTCGCGGCGACCGTTACCTGCTCTACTATTCCGTCTCCGGCTGGGGAAAAAATGAGTCCGCCATCGGTCTCGCCAGCAATCCCACGCTCGATCCCAAGGACGCCGCCTATCGCTGGAAAGACGAAGGCATTGTAATCCGTTCCAACGACGATGATCCCTACAATGCCATTGATCCCCAGCTTTACGCCGATCCTGACGGCAGCCTGTGGATGGTTTTCGGCTCATTCTGGAACGGCATCCAGCTCATTGAACTGAACCCGCAGACGGGACTGCGAAAAGGGGACAAAATCCGTCAGCTCGCGTGGCATGAGTCGATTGAAGCCCCTGCCCTGCTCAGACATCGCGGCTACTATTATCTCTTCGTCAATTGGGGCCTTTGCTGCCGTGGATTGAACAGCACTTACGAAATCCGTGTCGGCCGCAGCCGCAAAATCACCGGGCCATATCTCGACGCTACGGGCGACGATCTCGCGACGGGCGGCGGCACGGTATTTCTTAAATCCGAAGGCGACCGCGTCGGTCCCGGCCATCCATCGTTCCTCCAGGAAAAGGCCGGCACCCGCATGTTCTTCCACTACTACGACCGCAAGCGCGGAGGGTCCGCCACCCTCGGTGAACTGCCTATCCACTGGGCCGACAACGGCTGGCCGAAACTCTAGCGGCTTACCGGCAGGAAAGCGCCATGCCGTGGCACGCCATTGAAAGCCCGGTCCAGCCCGAGCCGCTGCCACATCCCGGCCACCGCGCGGCCGAGGATTTCCACATCGCCGCGCGCGTCGTGGCGGCGGACGCCCTGGGCATCGATCCGCCATTACAAAGTGACCATTACAAAGCATTACAAAGTGACAGATAAAAAGTAGAGAATCCGCTTGGTATCGGGGTTTGCGGTGGTAGGGTGGCGACATGCGTAAGGCTCGGTGGCTGGCAGATTGGCA
>JAYWDF010000376.1:0-15443 GCA_043779985.1 Akkermansiaceae bacterium
TTTCAATGAACCCCAAGCACTGATCAAGGACTATGCATTCCTCAGCCAAGCCGGCTTCCCGGTGCAGAAAAACGCACACAAGCATTTCTATCTTGGCCTCCAGAACGGTGCGCTCGACGATCTCGGAATGACGGGCGGAGAGTTGTTCGCCTATCGCTGCAGCGGCGGCTCCAATCTCGACCTACAGGATGACGTCTGGGACACACACGGCAACCTCCTTTCTCTCGACGCCGATATCTATCCAAACTACGACCTCATCCTCTGCATCTCGACATTTTCCGCAACCGCTCCCCTAACCGCCAAGTGCAAGGAGTATGGCTTCCGCGGTGCCACCCTTCACGGGCTCAACGACATTATCCTGAAGTCGGGGCTTGCTGTGGATTACCACGAAGTTTCCGGCGATGCCGAGCGCCTGCGCCTTGCGCTTACTAAGGCGGATTCGATTGAAATCGACTTTACACTCGAAGACGGGCGTATTCTAACGGCCTGGCTCGGCCTCGACGGCCAAGAGGCCCAGAAGTCCCACGGTTTGTGCCTTGGCAAGACGCCGGACATTGCGAACCTCCCAGCCGGCGAGGTCTACTTCGTCCCGGCCGATGCGCGCGGCCAGTTCCCCATGAAATACGAAGACGGGACACTCGGGGTGCTGCAAGTGGTGGATCGCTGCATTATCCACTCCACGCTCATTGAGGGAAACCAGTCCACCATCGACGCACACAACGCGCGACTCGCCGATGACCCGATGACCGGCACGCTCGGCGAGCTGGGGTTCGGCACTCAAGTTCTTCCTGTTTCGTATGCGGACATCCAGGATGAAAAAGTCTTGGGCACCTGCCATCTGGCCACTGGCCGCGACGACCATCTGGGTGGGGACATCCTGCCAAGCATGTTCAAGAAGCACGAGAACTCGACCCACGACGACATCCTGTTCGCGCCCCACAAGACTCCGAATTTCAATATCAGCCAAGTCAGGATGATCCGCGGAAGCCAACGCGAGATCCTCATCGAGAATTTCCGCCCTTCGCGCTATCTGATCGACGCTCTCGCCGCGAACCGTTGAGCGAGCCTGCTATTTGCGCGCTGTAAGGACACCGAGATTGAAATAGACGGGGGCGATCCGCTTGTCGTTGTTATACCTCCAGCCCACCCCCTCCTTATGAAGATCCACCTTCCCGCAGTCGCGGCCTTTACCCTGGTGACCAGCGCTTTTGCCGCGGAGACATCCGCGTTGCGGCCCTTATTCAACGGTAAAGACCTCAGCGGTTGGACCGGGGAGGGATACGAGGTCGAGGATGGAACCATCGTTTGCACACCCACGGGGAAGAACCTGGTCACCGAACAGACATTCTCTAACTACGTCCTCGACTTTGATTTCAAACTCCCAACCGGTGGCAACAACGGCCTTGGTATCCACTACCCGGGCTCCGGAAACGGTACTTATACCGGGATGGAAATCCAAATTCTCGACAATTCAGCCCCCCAATACAAGGACCTCAAAGACGCTCAACTAAACGGATCCCTCTACCTCCTTGCTCCCGCGAGAAAAACGGGACTCAAGCCTGTCGGCGAATGGAATCACGAGCGGGTCAGCGTGTTAGGTTCCGAAGTCACAGAGGAACTCAACGGCGAAATCATCCTCTGCGCGGATCTTGACGACTTGAGCGTAAGAAACCCGAAGCACGACGGGGTTAAGCGCCGTGCCGGCCATATTGCCTGGCTGGGACACGGCGACCCCGTCGCATTCCGCAACATCCTAATCGCAGAGACCCCGCCAGCAGCAAACACCGAAGGCGTGATGGCCGCAGGGTTCATGCGATTGTTCAATGGTAGAAACCTAAATGGCTGGAAGCACGGAAATAGTCCGGAATGGGCCGTTGCCAATGGGATTATGAAGCACAGCGGACATCCCGGGGAGCCGTCGGATCTCTGGACCGAGAAAGAATATGGAAACTGCACACTGGTCTTTGATTGGCGGTGGAGCGCCAGCGGCCCTTTGAAAATGCAACCGATCGTGCTCGCCAATGGCGACAACAAACTCGCCAGCGACGGCCAGCCCGAGCTCATCGAAATCGAAGAGCTCGACAGTGGAATCTATCTCCGAGGCAGCACTGCAAGTCAGGTGAACCTTTGGAACTGGCCCGTCGGCTCCGGCGAGGTTTTCGGCTACAGGACGAATCCCGCGATGCCTGCCGAAGTACGTGCCCAAGTCACTCCCAAGCTCAAAGCCGACCGGCCGGTTGGCGAGTGGAACCGGACCATGATCACCCTCCAGGGAGACCGTCTCACTGTCTCCCTCAACGGTCGGGTGGTCATCGACAATGCCCAGCTCCCCGGTATCCCCGCCAAGGGGCCCATCGGACTGCAGCATCATGGTTCCGCGATTGATTTTGCTAATTTCTGGATCAAGGAGCTTCCCTAGCAGTCGTTAAAGGCGCGACCGCGCCGCGCATGACCCGACCCGCCGGTGCCGCGATTGCGTTATGACAACGCCACGGCTTCAAGGTATCATCGTGGCCCTCCCCCCCTCCAAAATGACCAACAACTCTCCCCCCCGGGTTGTGTGCCGCCGTGGTTTGACTTTGCTCGAACTAACGGTCGTCATCACAATTTTGCTCGCTCTTGTTTCGATCCTGTTTGTGGGCTCGCGTGCTTGGAAGCGCGGTAGTGATCGAGCTTCCTGCGTCATGACCCTGCACAGTGTGCAGGTCGCGATCCGCTCGTATCAGAATATTTACGGCTACAGCCCCGGCGGCCACCCGTACGCTGAAAACGGAACCCAGAACATTGCCGAACACCTTTATGCAAAAGGCTACTTCGAGGCCCAGCTCTACCAACAAACGCGCGGCGCGGCCCAGTGCCCCGGCGGTGGCACATACAGCTGCCCGATCCCGGACCTATTCCCGCAGCAGGGCGACCTTTACATGACCTGCTCGCTCGCCGGTTCCGAAAGCCACACCCCGACTTCCCATGCGGATTGGTAATTGCCTGCTTGGCAGAAATTGAAATCCGGGTGATGGATTGAGCGTCACGATGAACTACAAAGAGTCGATCGATTGGTTGTTCGCCACCCAGATGTTTGGAATCAAGCTGGGGCTCGCTGGATCGCGCCAGTTGCTCAAGGAGTTTCTCGCCTTCCCTCCGCACAGCACCCGGGTCATTCACGTCGCCGGGACCAACGGAAAAGGCAGCACCTGCGCGATGATCGACAGCATCGCCCGCGCCTGCGGCCAGCGCTGCGGACTTTTCACCTCGCCGCATCTCATCGACTACCGCGAGCGGATCAAAGTCAGCGGCGAGGAAATCCCTGAGGATGCCTGCGCCGCCATGCTCACCGAGCTGCGCGCTTTGTGCGAGCGGATGGAGACCCACCCGACGTTTTTCGAGATCACCCTGGCCTTGGCCATGCGCTGGTTCCGCATTCGGGAATGCGAAATCGTCGTCCTGGAAACCGGCATGGGCGGGCGACTCGACGCCACCACCGCAGTGCCGGCGGATGTCTGCGTGATCACCCCCGTCGGAATGGATCACATGCAGTATCTCGGGAACACTTTGGGCGAAATCGCCGCCGAAAAAGCCGGAATTTTTGTCCTCGGAAAGCCCGCGATTTCCGCCCCTCAGGTAGCGGAGGTCCGAGCGGTATTGGAAATGGAGGCGAATGAAAAGCGCTCGCCGCTCGAATTCATCGAAGAACCCCTGCTCGGTTACCCGATGGCCCTCGCCGGCGAGCATCAGACATGGAATGCTGCGCTTGCCGTGGCCGCGCTGCACCGCTTGGGCATTTCTCTCAGCTCCGACAGCGTGCACTACGGCCTCAGTCACGTCAGCTGGCCGGGTCGGTTTGAAACCATCCGCCCCGGAGTCGTGTTAGACGGTGCGCACAATCCTCAATCCGCAGAGATCCTCGCCGCCACTTGGCGACGTGCTTTCCCCCGCAGGCAGGCCACACTCGTATTCAGTGCCGTGGCAGGTAAGGACATCGCCGGCATGCTGGAAATTCTCGCCCCTCTCGCATCGAAGATCCTGTTCTGTCCGGTCGACACACCGCGGGCCGTCCCCGACTCTGAACTCGCCGCTTTTCTGCCGGCAGCCGCTCCCCCCCACGAAGTGTTTGAATCGTTTGAAGACGCCTTCGCCGCCGCAAGCGCCCAAGAAGATTCCGTTCTCATCACGGGCTCACTCTTCCTCGTCGGCGAAGCCCGGGCGTCACTCACCGCAAGGACGTTCCAAAGCAGCTCGCAATAACAGATCCAGCTCACTTCATGAACGCGAGCGGACTAGGGCACGCGTGGAAACTTGGAGAAGTCCGGTTTCCGTTTTTCGAGAAAGGCTTGCTTCCCTTCACGGCCTTCCTCGCTCATGTAGTAGAGCAGCGTGGCGTTGCCGGCCAAGTCTAGCAGCCCCATCTGGCCGTCGCAATCGGCGTTGAGCGCGGACTTCAAACAGCGCAGCGCAAGCGGCGAGTGGGCGAGCATTTCACGGCACCACTGAAGGGTTTCCTTTTCGAGATCGGCGAGGGGGACGACGGTGTTAACGAGGCCCATGTCGAGCGCTTGTTGCGCGTCGTATTGGCGGCAGAGATACCAGATTTCCCGGGCCTTTTTCTGGCCGACGATGCGGGCGAGGTAGCTGGAGCCGAGGCCGCCATCGAACGAGCCGACCTTCGGGCCGGTCTGACCGAAGCGGGCGTTGTCCGCAGCGATGGTGAGATCGCAAACGATGTGCAGGACGTGGCCGCCGCCGATGGCGTAGCCGGCAACCATGGCAACGACGGGTTTCGGCAGGGAACGGATTTTCTTTTGGAGATCGAGCACATTGAGGCGCGGAACGCCGTCCTCGCCGATGTAGCCGGCGTGGCCACGCACCTTCTGGTCGCCGCCGGAGCAGAACGCGAGATCACCGGCACCAGTAAGGATGATCGCGCCGACCTTGGGATCCTCGTGGGCGAGATCGAAGGCGACGAGCATTTCCTTCACCGTGAGCGGCCGGAAGGCATTGCGCACCTCGGGCCGGTTGATGGTGATTTTGGCAATACTTCCCTCATCCGTCGTTTCGTAACGGATGTCCTCGAATTCACGCACAGTGGTCCACATGCCCGGACTTTGAATGATCCAGCGCCATCCCGCAACCCCGATGCTTTCTCAAACGTAACCGAGTTTGAGGAAACGGGACACCTGATCTGCCATCCACGCTTCCGCCTCCCACGGCACGCGATGCCCCGCGCCAGGGGCGGTGGCGAGAGTCGCGTTAGACATCTCGGATACGGCGCGCTGGGCGAGGGCGAGGAACTTCGCGTCGTTTTCTCCCGCCATCCAGAGGACGGGGATGGTGATTTCTGCCAAGCGATTCCACAAGGGTTCCTGCGCTCCGACCGACCAGTCTACAAAACTCCGGGCGACTTCGCGGCGGCGCGTCACCAGACTGCCCGACGCTTGAGGCGCACGCATCAGCGCACCCCCAAGGGAGGATTGGGTATTCCAGGCATCGAGGAACTGCTGCCAGTTCCCCGCCAGCGCCTGCGTCGCCCATTGGGCGTCGGCCGCCCGTCTGGCAGCGCGGTCCGCTTCGATTTCCAGACCCGGATGCGCCGAAACGATGACTGCCGCTTGCCACGAATGGCCTTTTTCCAACAAGGCATGCAAGGCGAGGCGACCGCCCATCGAGTACCCTAGCAGAGCCCGCCCGCTGCCGCGGAAGACCTCGCCGCTCGCATCGGCGTTGAGGGCCTTGGCGAAATCCGGAAGCGGCATCGGACAGCATTCGAGAAAGCGCCATAAATCCACCGCCCGCGAGCCGATCCCAGCCGCTGCTAGATTTTTGGCAAAGCCGCGCCAGTCTGCGGCCATGCCGACCGCGCCGTGGAGGCACCAGCACTCCGTGGGCCCGGCATCGCGGCGTTCGTCCGCCTGTTTGGAATACTGGATCACGGCTTGGGGGTGGTCGCCATCCGGAGCGCTTCGCGGACTTGTTGCTGGATTTCAGGCGTCCCGAGCGCGCCCAATAGCACCGCGATCATCGCAATAACGGCCAGCACACCGATGACAATCAGCAGCCAGTAAATGACCGCGAGGAATTTCCCGGCCCCGTCGAGTTTCTTGTGGTAGGCGTATCCACCCGGGCAGGCGAAGAGCCGGAAGCCCACCCAGAGATTGAGAATCGGGACGAAGTTTCCAAGGAACCACCAGCGGCTCATGCCGACGTTCACCAAGCGCTTGAGGCTGAAAACAAGCATGACCAGCACCGGCACGAAATTCGCGGCCATCGCCACATAGAGCATGATTTCCGCACCGAACTGCGCGCTGAGAAATCCCGAAGCGGCAGCGAAGACAAATGTCCACAATGCAGGGAAAAGCAGAGTCATGATGAGATAGGTCCGGCGCCGCGCACCCGGCCAGTCCCCCTCCTTACCCATCAATTCCGCCGCGGATTCATGCTGCGGCGACTGGTATGGATCGGCGGCGGGAGCGAGCGTTTCCTGGGGCTCGGGTGCCGCCCGGCGCTCGAACAAATCCGCGATTTCACCCGCGGGCTTCCACTCGGGCATGCCTTGGGTCCAGACCATGTCCAGCCGCGGGTTGAGCCCGGCGTCTTTCGCTTTGATCCGCAGATCCGCAAAGGTCACCGGACCGATCTTCTCTCCCTCGCGCGAGTAAAACCAGGCGTCTTGCGGCGTGTCATTCATAGATCTTGATTATCTGAATTCCTAAAACCTGTCAAATGCCAGCTCGGCGAGGGTTTTTGCACGGCGAGACTTGTCAAAGTGGCCGTGATAGAGAAACTCAAATCATCGACGCAGCGAGCAGGCGTTGGCATTTCCGTAATAAACCATGCATTTCCTGGGGATTGAAATCGGCCACGGCGGCACCCGCGCTGTGGTCTTGGATCTGGAATCGGCGGTCATCCGCGCCGAGGCATGGATCCCCCACGACTGGATCGAAGGGCTTCCCGCCGGCTACCGCGAGCAGAACCCTGCACAATGGATCGATGCCGTGGACCGCGCCGTCCGGCAATGCCTCGCTGCACTGGAAGGCGAGAAATCGCGGGTCGCGGCGATCGGCATCGCCGGACCTCAACGCGGACTGGTGCTGCTCGACGACGCGAACCGGATCATCCGCCCGGCGAAATTGACAGGCGATCTCTCGGTGAAACGGCAAGCGGATGAAATCGCACGGGCCTTCGGCGGCGCACCCGGCTTGATCGAGCTCGCCGGCCAGGCCCCGGGCGTGGAGTCCGCAGCCGCCGAGTGCCTGTGGCTCAAACAGCACGAGCCGTATCATTTTCAGAGAGCCACGAGCCTGCTGACTGCGCAGGATTTCATCGCCTACTGGCTCACCGGTGAACGCGCGACGGAGCCTGGCAGCGCCTCAGGAACCGGATTGCTCGACATCCGCACCCGCAAGTGGTCGGCTGAGCTTTTGGATTTCATTGACCCGCAGTTAGCCTCGCTGCTGCCACCCATCGGCCCATCAGACCAGCCCCGCGGCTTGCTGCGGCCGGCACTGGCCCGCGAGTGGGGAGTTTCCGAAATGGTCCAGATCGGTGCGGGCAGCGCCTCGCCGATGTTAGCTGCGCTCGCCGCCGGTTGCGTGACGAGTGGCACGGTCGCAGTCGAGCTCGGCTCCTCCGGCGTGATTGTCGGGGTGGGCGGCTCACCGGTGATCGACTATCGGGGAGAAATCACCCCGCTCTGCAATGCCACGGGCACCTGGCTCGGACTCGCCACCACAACCAACGCCGCGCTGGCACCCGAAATCATGCGGCGTCACTACGGATGGACCGCCGAGCAGTTCGAATCCATGGTGGCCAGTGTCGCGCCGGGTGCGGACGGACTTCTGCTTTTGCCCTACTTCACCGGTGAGTCGATCCCGCGCCTGCCGGACAGCACCGGCGTGCTGCATGGCATCACTCCCGGAAATTTCACCCCTGCGCACATGGCCCGCGCCGCCGCGGAAGGAGTCGCGCTCAGCCTCGGCTACGGAATGAGCCGGCTGCGCGACCTCGGATTTGATCCTCCCGAAATCCGCCTGCTCGGTCCCGGCGTCGTAAGTCCGGTGGCCCGGCAGCTTCTAGCCGACGTCTTCGGTGCTCCGGTGGTCCCGGTTTCCAGCAGGCAAGGCGCCGCAGTGGGCGCGGCGATGCAGGCGGCAGTCGCGTTTTTTCATGAAAGCGGCGAGTCGCTCGGATTCGAGGAAATCGCCAGCTACCTGGTCGCCGGAGATGCGGAATCACGCTGCGAACCCAACCGCGAGAATCACGAAATGTATCAGGAGTTGATGTCCCGCCAGCAATACCTCGTCGACACCCTCCACCCTGCCGGATTTCTGTGAGAACGCCGGCTTTGACGACCTGATGAGCACCGCCAAACGCAGTGAAATCCGC
Organism: Akkermansiaceae bacterium; assembly: GCA_043779985.1. Classification (GTDB taxonomy): domain Bacteria; phylum Verrucomicrobiota; class Verrucomicrobiia; order Verrucomicrobiales; family Akkermansiaceae; genus Luteolibacter. Next base: position 8,377 of record JAYWDF010000376.1, read on the forward strand.
GGAAATCGGAAGGCGGAGATGCTCGGCACACTCGCCGGCTGGGGCATGCGCTGCTGGGCCGCCACCGTGCAGTATGAAATCGAGGACCGCTGCGGCATCACCACGCCGGGCAGTCAGCCGACGCCCGTCATTTTCGCACTCTGGCACAACCGGATTTTCACGATTCCCCCGATCTGGTGGAAAACCGGCGGCAACGGCAGAAAATCCGTGGTGCTCACCAGCGCCAGCAAGGACGGCGCGATCCTCTCACGCGCGATGGCCGTTTTCGGACTCGGTGCTGTGCGCGGCTCCTCCTCACGACGCGCGGTGGCGGCATTGATCGGCATGAAGCGCGCGCTCAAGGACGGGCTCGACGTCTGTATCACCCCCGATGGGCCGCGCGGACCGCGCTACGGATTCCACCCCGGCGTGATCAAACTCGCGGAGTCCGCCGGCACACCGATCGTGCCGATCCATGCGCAATATTCCTCCGCCTGGCGCTTGAAAACCTGGGACCGACTGGTCATTCCCAAGCCCTTCAGCCGGGTGAGGGTCATTTTCGACGAGATGCTTGTCGTCCCGCCCAAGCTCGATGAAGCTGCCTTCACCGCCTACTGCGAGCGCGTCCGAGCGATCCTGCTCGCCGGGGCCGATGATCCCTGAAATTTCTCCCATGAACTCACCTAAAGTCCTCGATGGAAAATCCGTAGCCGCCGCCGTGCTCGACGAGTGCCGCGCGGAAGTCGCTGAATTGTTAGCCCGGGGCATCACCCCAGGCCTCGCCGTGGTGCTCGTCGGCAGCGACCCCGCGTCGCAAGTCTATGTCGGCTCCAAGACCCGCACCTGCGCCGAGCTCGGATTTCATTCGCTAAAAATCGAACTCCCGGCGGAAACCACCCAGGAGGAACTGCTCCAGGTCGTCCGCGATCTCAATGCGGACCCCGCCGTCCACGGCATCCTCGTCCAGTCCCCGCCGCCCAAGCACATCGACGAGGAGGCCATCATCCGCGAGATCGACCCGCGCAAGGACGTCGATGGCTTTCACCCGGAAAACGTCGCCAAGCTCGTGCTCGAGGACCCCAGCGGCTTCGTCCCCTGTACCCCGGCTGGCTGCATGAAACTGCTCGAAGTTTCAGGCATCAACACCAACGGAGCCGAAGCCGTCGTCATCGGCCGCAGCATGATCGTGGGCAAGCCGATGGCGCTATTGTTAGTCTCGAAAATCTCCAACACCACCGTCACCATCGCCCACTCGCGTTCCAAGGATCTGCCCGGTATCTGCCGCCGTGCGGACATCCTCGTCGCCGCTGTCGGCCGACCGGAAATGGTCAAGGCCGACTGGGTGAAACCGGGTGCCGGACGCCACCAAAAAATCCGGCTACCGTCTCACCGGCGACGTCGCCTATCAGGAAGTCTTCCCGCTCTGCGCCGCCATCACCCCCGTCCCCGGCGGCGTCGGCCCGATGACCATCGCCATGCTGATGAAAAACACGCTGCAAGCGGCGAGGCAGATTGGACGCTAGCAGATTAAAGAGGAACCACCATGCGCCTCGCCGTCATCAATCTCGTGGGACTATCCCGATCTTTGTTAGGTTCGTATATGCCGGGCTTGACCCGGTTCGCGGAGAAGAACGGGCTACAAAGTTACGCGCCCGCGTTTCCAGCGGTGACCTGCACGGCACAATCGTCGATCGTTACGGGCACATCGCCTGCGGAACATGGCATCGTGGCGAACGGTTGGTATGACCGTGAAAACGCGGAGGTGCGTTTCTGGAAACAAAGCAACCACATCGTTAGGGGTGAAAAGCTGTGGGACAAGCTGCGGCGTGAGATCCCAGGCTTCACCTGTGCGAAGTTGTTCTGGTGGTATAACATGCATTCCACCGCGGATTTTTCCATCACGCCGCGGCCGCTCTATCCGGCGGACGGGCGCAAGGTGTTCGATGTCCACACCCAGCCGATGGGGATGCGCGAGGAGCTGAAGAAGGACCTCGGGCCGTTTCCGTTCCAAGCCTTCTGGGGACCCGCGGCGGGGATCGCTTCGTCCGAGTGGATCGCCGCTTCCGCGAAATGGGTGGAGGAAAAGCACTCGCCGACGTTGAGCCTGGTCTATCTGCCGCATCTCGACTATCCGCTGCAGAAGGACGGGCCGCTGGCGGCTAACATTCCCGATGAGTTGCGGAAGATCGACGCTCTGGCGACGGATCTCATCAGCTATTACGAATCCCGCGGCGTGCGCGTGCTGGTGCTTTCGGAATACGGAATTTCTCCGGTCAGCCGGGCGATCCACCTCAACCGCTCGTTCCGCGAAAAGGGCTGGCTCCAGATCAAGGACGAACTCGGCCTTGAAACGCTCGACTGCGGGGCATCGCAGGCCTTAGCGATCGCGGACCATCAGGTGGCCCATATCTATGTGAATGATCCGGCGATCCGTGACGAAGTCAGGACTTTGTTGGAAGCCACTCCGGGGATCGACGAGGTCCGCACCCCGGCGGAGATCTGGGGCGCCGGCGTGGCAACCGAGCGGGCTGGGGATTTCATCGCCATCGCCGCGGCGGACGCGTGGTTCACTTATTATTTCTGGGAGAATGACGCGCTCGCGCCGGACTACGCGCGCACGATTGATATCCACCGCAAGCCGGGCTATGACCCGTGCGAACTTTTCATCGATCCGGCAATCCCGTTACCCAAGCTGCGGATCGCTAAATTCCTGCTGAAGAAAAAGCTCGGCCTGAGGGGTCTACTCGATGTCATTCCGCTGGATGCGTCGCTCGTCAAGGGTTCCCACGGCCGCGACTTCGTTCCCGAGGACGAGCGCCCAGTTTTGTTAGGTTGGGCATTTCCCGTGACGACAGCGGAAGACGTCCACCGGGCGATCCTCGATGCCGCCCGGCAGAAATAGAATCGGCAGGACTCAGCGCGGCGAAATCACCACCGCATGTTCGTCGTAGCGGGCTTTGCCTCCGGTTTGCTCCAGGAGATAATTCAGCACGGCCTTGGACGGCATATTTTTGAGGTTCAGCGTGATCTTGCGGTCACCCAGGACATTCTTGGGATCCTCGATGACGAAGTTCGGCGTCACTTCTCCTTTGGATTGCTTTTCAATCATGATGCCGAGGCCGTCCAGCGCCTCCTTCAAGGTCGCCTGATCGAGTTGGAAAACGGGAATCTGCACGGCCCCGAATTTCGCTTCGCGCCCTTTCGTGGCGATCGCACCGGAATTGATCTTCAACTGGCCAAGGCTGTAGCGGGCGTTGGCGTGAGCGGGATCGAGTTTCAACGCATTGGCGTAGCAATCCTTCGCTGCCGCCGGATCTCCCGCTTTCTCGGCGGCGAGGCCTTTTTTATAAAACGCCTCCGCACTCTGAGGAGGTGATTCGGCGAACGCCTGGGAGGCTAAAGTGCATGCGACAACGAACGTGATGATTTTGGACATGGTGATATAGGTTTAACCGACGGATACCCTAACACACCCCTCTGGAGGATTCAATGGGTAAATTTTAAGAGGTCGTAAAACAACGAAACCCTATGGCCATCGGATTTGGCGCTGGACTTCGCAGGCAGTATTTCAGATTTCCTTACTAAAGAGTGCCGCCTAGTCATCCTACAACATCTCAAAAATCGCCACAGCCCTTGCGGGTGGGCTTGATCGAAGACAACCCGGTTACGCGGAAGCTTATCGAAAAGTTGCTCACCAAGCACGCCGACTGCGAATTGGCTGGCTCATGGGGCACGGGGGAAGATGCCTTGGCCGCGCTGTCTAAACTCCGCCCGGATGTGGTGCTGGTGGATCTGGAACTTCCTGGGATCTCCGGGGAGGACTGCCTGCGCGCCTTGTCAGCGATGCTGCCCTGCACCGCGCTGCTGGTTCTTACCGCCCACGATGACGCGTCCCGGGTGTTTGAATCGCTGCGGGCGGGAGCGAACGGATACCTACTCAAAAGCTCCTCCGCGACAGACCTGATCGCGGGAATCAAGGCCGCGTGTGCAGGCGGCTCGCCGTTGAGTCCCGCCGTCGCCGGTCTGGTGATCCAGGCGTTCAAACAGAACTCCACCCCGGCGAAATCGGTCATCCCACTACCGTCGCTTGCGCCGCGGGAACGACAGATCCTTGAATTACTGGCCAAAGGCCTGGCCCCCAAGGAAGTCGCCGCCGAGTTGGTCATCACCTATGAAACCGTGCGGGATTATTTGAAGCAGATTTACCAAAAGCTCCATGTCCGCAGCCGCACCGAGGCCGTGCTGAGGTATCTGGAATCGGGGCAAGAACCCACGAGATGACTACCCCCACCAATTGGGGGGGTTACAGGTGCAAATTCCGTGGTAATAATTTTCACGTATGAAATATCTCCCCAAAATCCACCAGCCCCGCTTGCTCTTCCCGGGGCTGATTCAGCTTCTGCTGCTTGCTCTGCCGTGTCTGTCCCACGCGCAGGAAATCGAGTCCCAATCGCTGAGTGCTAAAATCTATCGTGGCGCCGGTGTTATCAACCTGCTGAATGACATCAGTGCCAATAGTCTCGCCAACTACTTCAACCAAACCGGCGGACTGTTGATGCTAGGGGCGGATGTGAACGAGAATGCATCCGGTAATGAAAGCAATCCTTCCGTCGGAGTTGCCATCAAACAGGCGCAGCTCTCGATCCGCACCACCGCGGGTGATTTCACTTTCAAGGATTTCTTCACCAGTACCAGTGCGATGCTTCGTGAGTCGGGAAGTACGACCGCCCTTGAGTATTCCACCCTCTTCGGACAAGGCGGAAGCAGCCAAATTACCGGCACTGGAAGCCTGGACATTGCGAAGTTTGACGATGTGATGTGGTTTAAAAACGTCGCTTTTAACGGTTCCATCACCTCGGCTACATTAAGCATTACCTTCCTTCCCACCCCTAACCAAAACGCCACCGCCGCCGAGTCGTTTTTTGACTTCTCGGGTGGATTTGAAGAATTCGCCCTTTTCAATGCAGCGGACGCCGCGCTTGTGGAAGCGGGAAACATCGGCATGGCGGACGCTCCATCAGATATCAAATACGAAACTCAGAGCGGTGTCGCAGGTGCCATCGCCCAAGCGGCCCCAGCCGTTCCTCCGTCCACCAGTACGAAAAGCGGCGCCTCCACCGGATTACCGGCGGATTCCAGCAGCATGACACCCGTCTCGGCACCTCCCGCTGCTCCTGCCCCTCCACTGGTGGCGCTCGCCTCGATGGGCTGCCTTCTACTCTGGAAGAACCGCAAGCAACCGACTGCAAAAAATGCTTGATCGGTTTCTGATCAACATACTGGGCCGCACATCACTCGGTGTTTGGGGTGCCGCGGCGCTTTGTTTGGCTGGGTGCCGGAAGGAACCTGTGACAACGGCTCAGGATTCTCGATCTGTCGGACGGGCGGTTGTGTTCGATTCGATGTCAAAACGCGTAAACCCCGACACCCTGGACTCCATGCGGTGGCAGGATATCGCCCCCACCGCCGAGTCTTGCTTCAGACACGGCCTCACCGAGAAGGCCTTGAAAGTCTCCCGACCGCTGACCTCACCACCCACGATCTATCTACGCGGACTTTTGAAGTTCACCACTGGGGATATTGGTGGAGCTGCCGAGGAATGGGACAAACTGGACGTGAGCGTGATCCCGGCGGACCACCTGTATGCGCCGTGGCGCGTCGCCGCAGCCAATACGGGCGGAGAAAACCGATATGAATCACCTCTCACCGAAGCAGTCGCCACAGGGCGCGCAAGCCCGTTGATTCGCGCCCGCTTCCACTGCATCCATAACAAGTGGCGCGACGCCCTTGATGCCTATTTGCTGAGCGATCCCTCCAACTGGTCCACTTTTGAAATCAAGTCCTTCGCGACACTGAAACTGCAAGCCCCCTGCACTCGGGACGTCGAGATTCTGATGGCCGGTGCCCTGTCAGGCGGACATGTCCCCACGAACTTGCGTGTCGATTTGGCAAGGCTGATCAAGGGCACTCCGATTCCAGATAGAGACGCCCTTGGCGCGAAATTGAGATCAGACCCGGCCCTCTCCGAAGCCGCCACCGCAGGCGCAGCCCGCGCCCTTTCCTTGCGCCAAGCCTTCGCATCCGACCAGTTTCAGAAGGTGCTCGCGCAGGTCCAGTCAGCAGACCCGCTGGAATCCGCAGACGAAGCGGTGCTGCTGGCTTTCCTCTCCACAGCAAGGCTCAAGGATCTTTCAGAGTGCGAGCGGTGGGCAGCAGAACTCCTGCGACGCAATCCTAACGAGAACACCAGAAAATGGATCGCATCGATTCGAGCAGAAGCACACTGATCCGCACCTTGGTGGCAGGGTTGTTGGTGCTGTCTCTGATGCACACGACACGCACCACTGAGGCGCTGTCATGGCTCACCCGGCCGGCAGTGGCCACAATGATCAGCGTCTTTGGGGGGCACGCCGCCGATGAAGGCTCCAACATCATCGTGGGAAAACTCCGCATTCCCTGGTCACGGGACTGCGCGGGATTTGATGTATTGTTAGTTCTTTGGGGCCTCGTCTTGTGGAGCAGCCGACTCGACCGCGTGAACCGTCGCTTCTGGATCCGCATGGCCATGGCGGTTCCGGCATCCGTTGTGGTAAACATCGCGAGAGTTTTAACAATCATCGCGTGGCGAAAGGCGTTCTACCCAGCGGTGGAGAGCCCGCAAATGCACTACTTCATCGGATTTGTCTGGCTGTTACCGCTGCTCGCCCTATTTGTTCCGCGAGGAAACAGGTCGCGGATCTCCTATTTCGTGGAGACCGGACTGCTCGCCGCAGCGCTTTCTTTGGTAGCGCCGCTGGCAGCGGCCCCCGGTGGGGGCTGGGTCACGGCGTGCACGCTTCTGCTGCTCGCAGGGCAAACCTGGCGAAACCTAACAACCCGACTGGACGTACTACTGGCGACGTTGTGGGTGGGGGCCGCCATTTTCATTGCAGGCGCGGCTATGGAATCGCTGTGGCTGCCCTGGCTGTTGGTTTGCCCGTGGTGCTTCCCACGCCGCTGGACCCTGACGCCTGCGATTCTGCTACTACCGGGTACGATTCCGCTGTTTGCCATGAAGCTGCCCTGGCTTACGCTTCCCGGCGTGGCAG
>JAYWDF010000377.1:0-1931 GCA_043779985.1 Akkermansiaceae bacterium
TCGCTACGGATTGCTGGGTAGGCTTGGTCTTTACTTCGCCGGCAGCCTTGATGTAAGGCAACAGCGTGACATGAATGAAACACACATTCTCCTTGCCCACCTCGAGCGCGAATTGACGCAGCGCCTCGATGAAGAGCAACCCTTCCATGTCTCCAACCGTGCCGCCGATCTCGGTGATTAGAACATCAGTGTCGGGATTATTTTCCGTGACCTGGTGCATGCGGGACTTGATTTCATCTGTTACGTGCGGAATGAACTGCACGGTCTTGCCTAGGTATTCACCCCGGCGCTCTTTTTTGATCACCGAGTCAAAAACCTGACCAGATGTTAGATTGTTCATCCGCGAGAGCACGCCGGAGGTGAAGCGCTCGTAGTGACCGAGGTCGAGGTCGGTTTCCGCACCATCATCCAGCACGTAAACTTCGCCATGCTGATAGGGAGACATCGTGCCCGGATCCACATTGAGGTAAGGATCGAATTTCTGCATCAGGGTGGTCAATCCGCGATGCTCTAGCAAGGTGCCGATGGAAGCGGCGGCCAGCCCCTTGCCCAGTGAGGAAACGACGCCGCCAGTGACAAAAATGTATTTCATGAGGTGAGTTGGATAAAAGTGATTGGTTAAAGGCAATTTAGCACGAGTAAGGAAGAGGAGATGAAGAAAAGCCTTCACCTCGAACTCTTAACCAGCCACCCTCAACAAAATTCGCTCCACGTCCCTCGCTTGTTCCGGCGTGTCGACGCCCGGTGAAGTGTCGGCGGTGAGGAGAACCTTGATGGAGGCACCATTTTCGAGGGCGCGGAGTTGTTCGAGTGACTCGGCCCTCTCCAAGGGTGACGGCGGCCAGGTGATGAAGCGCTCAAGGAAGCTGCGCTTGTAGGCGTAGATTCCCTTGTGACGAAGCACGGGAAGCCCATCTACCGGATTACGAAAAAACGGCAATGGAGAGCGGGAGAAATAGAGCGCACGGCCATTGAGTGCAACAGCGACCTTAACCACATTCGGATCCTGCACCGCAGGGTCCGCTGGATCGAGCGGGTTCGCGGCGGTGGCCATGTCGAGCGACGGATCGGCGGCCATCGCAGCCGCGAGCTCATCGATCAGCGCGGGGTCGATCAGCGGTTCATCACCTTGGATATTCACGATGTGAGTCGCCTGCGGGACGGCTCGCGCCGCTTCGGCAATGCGATCCGTGCCCGTGGGATGATCCGGCGAGGTCATCGCAACCTTTCCTCCGAAGGCGATGACGGCTGCGCGGATACGCTCGTCGTCTGTAGCGACAATGATGTCATCCAACTCCGAACATTGCCTGCAACGCTCCCAAACATGCTGAATCAAGGGCTTTCCTGCGATGATGTGAAGTGGTTTCCCCGGAAAACGGGTGGAACCCCAACGTGACGGCAATACGCCGAGAATGTAAGTTGGAGCAGAAGGATGGGTCACGTTTGGCAAAGGTTGGACGATGGTATGGCACGGACATGTCTCCGGACAAGAGCGGTTTAGAAAAAAGATTTCATTACCGCCAACATTACCTAGACTCAGCGTAAACAGACATAAAAAAGGAGCCCTTGAGAAGAACCACCCACACCACCCTCGCAATACAGGCCAATCTCATTCTGCACGTCGGTCAAGGCCACCCGAGATCGACAACAACTGGATCGACAACGCCATCAGCCCCACCGTCATCGGCAATAGGAACGGGCTATTCATCTGCGGCAAAGCCGTCGGCTTGCGCACTGCCATCATCGATACACTGGCCGAACGCCCCGGCGCCACGATCTCATTACCCGAAAGCCTACGTGGCCAGGATCTTGGCTCGCCTTCACTCCCGAGCGACGGCGGGCTAGCCAAGCGATCGGCGGCTATCCCGCGGGTGGTAGTCGGGTATTCGGACTCCCGGTCGGTGACTGATTCGCAGGCGCTGCCGCGGAGC
>JAYWDF010000378.1:0-5856 GCA_043779985.1 Akkermansiaceae bacterium
AGCCAGGCAGCCGCATGACCCCGGCGCGGCAAATTTGGGAAGCCTCCGTTCCAGGCTGCGCCTTCCACTGCAGCTTCCCAAATTCGAGGCCCTCGTCACTCCATCCTTGATCCGCAATCCATGATCTCCTATCCCTTTCCCGCACCCCGGTAGCATAACTTAGTTTAGCCCCACCCTGGCCCGATTTTCGGGGACCCCCTCAGTTGTAGATGGGAATTTCGGTTGGAAGTGGTCATTGAAACAAAACAATCTAATGGACACCGCCCAGTTTCTATTCCATGCGATTGTGCCCATCTCTTGAATTCGCGATTCAGTTTGAGGTGGATCCGCCTCTAAAGTCAGCGCATGCGCTTCATTTCAAACCGCTTGCCAGAAAGAGCCTGCTTGGCAAAAACGCCCCAGAATGACGTGGGGGTATATTTCCAGTCGGAAATCATGACTGGGGTCGCCTTCGGATGGAAACACCAAGCCGTCCAGTTGAGGCGATGCAACTGAATGAAGCCGAGCATGTCGGGCACCCAAGTGGAAGGATCCTCTTGAATGTCGTGTGCAATGAAATCCATTTTCTTGGTGTCAGCACCGACCTCGCCGACGAAAATCGGATACTTCGCTGCGGTTGGGAGCACGGTTTCAGCCCAGCCCTTGTGCCAGTTATACTGGTGCCAGGAATACATGACTCCATTTCCGCTAGAATCCTTGAGGACGTAGCCCTCCGCCACACCTGAAAGATCTCCGGCCCAGCCAAGGCCACCGGCGATGACGATGTTTTTCGCTCCGCTCGAGCGGACCGCACCGACAAGCGCCTGCATGCCGACGGATTCGAAGCCCTGGTTCCTTTTCTTGTCCTCATCGGATAGAAACGCTGATTCATCGGTCCCCTTTTTCTCTCCGACAAATCCCCCGTCGCGCCAGGTCTGCCAGGAGATTCCGTGGGGTTCGTTGAAGAGATCGAACAGAACGGCTGGATGGTTCCTGTAGCGTTCCGCCGCTGCTTTCCAAAATTCCACATGCTCTACCTTCGGCGCGCGGAAGCGGTGGAGGTCGAGAATCAGATAGGCCCCGCGGTTGGCGGCGATCATGACGCATTGGTCGATCTGGTCCCGATAGGCCTCACCACCGTCTTTCTGTGCGGCGTTGCGGCCGAACCAGAACTCCTCGTTCACCGGCAGGCGCACGGCATTGGCCTTCCACTCGTCGATGCCGACCTGGGTGGATTTGATCACCTGAGTGTCGCCCGGGAGCGTTTCCATGCCACCGGCGTTGAGACCCTGCAGCCAGACTTCCTTTCCTTCCGGATTGACGAGCCGGTTCCCCTGCACGTGGAGTTCATCCGGCCAATTCGCTTTGTTCGCTTCCTCCAGCGTTACAAACCGCGCCGCCGTTTCCTCGGCGCGAAGCTTTGCGGCGACTTCCAACGCGGCGGTGTCGGTGGGTTTCAGCACCAGATCATCGAGGTCCATGGTTCCCTTCGTCACTTGGAATAATGAGGGCATGAACTTGAGCGACACAATACTTTCCGGCACAAGAAAACTAACCGTCTTGGTCTGCCAGCCATCCTTGGTGCCGCGCGAGTACGGCGGACTCGGCTGGGGCGGGACTTTTTTTCCAGAAGCATCGAGAAGCTCCATCAGAATCCTCGCGTCGTTCCACATCAGCTTGCCGGGCCTCAAATCGGTGACACGCCAGCGCCACGTGAGTTCCAGCGCCTTGGTCCCCGCTGGTATCGCAATGCTGCGTTGGAGCATCACCAGCTTGCCGGGGGCGGTGGACTTCATGCGGAGGAAATGATTTCCCCCCTCACTTTCCCAGCTGCCGTTTTCCTTGAGGTGTCCCCATTCGTATGGCCAGCCGTCGCCCTTGCCATCGGTCTCAAAGTTTCCGTTGGAAATCAGATTCACCGGTTCCGCGGCGCTTGCTCCCGGCCCGAGGCCGGTCGCAATCATCACGGCTGCCAGACTGACGCCATAAAGTGGGTGTTTCAGATTCATCAGCACCCTGCTTCCGGTTGAAGACGAGGAGGACAGCGAAGTCAGATCACGGTGTGGAGGTGATGCCGGCGCGGAGGAAGCCCTTGGGGCCGCGAGGTGTGCCACCGCCGATCGCGCCATTGAGGCGGAAGGTGCGGTAGGTCCAGCTCGAACTGCTCAAGGCCGGCATTCCGCTGGCGCTGACGGCGATCTCGGTGACACCCTGATTGAAGGCCGCCAGATCATTGGTGCCCGCGATAGTGTAGATCAAATTGTCGATCGAAGCATCGGCGGCAGGACCCGGAAGATTGTCGAACACGGCACCGGCACGAACCGGAAGGGTAATGACGAGCGCCTGATCGGCTCCCGCGGTTTCGATCTGCGAGCGGACCTTGCCAGTGGCGGAACCGGAGGCTGGATTGCCATCGAGGGCGAACTCGACGTAGTTGCTCTGGCCGTCGTTGTCAGGATCGGCACTCTTAGCGGTATTCGGTCCGGTGATGCTCGGGAACAAGGCGATCCAGGTGGTGAAGGGATCCGCCACCACAGCACCGACCTGAAGCGAACCGGAACCAGTGATGCGACCACCGGTATTGGATGCGTTGAATGTGCCGTTTCCTTGGGAAACACCGTTGATCCGGAATTCGCCGACAACATCGGTCCCGCCGTGCGAAAGATTCAGGACCGCCGTGTTGGTGACGTCGACAATGCTGGCATCATTCAAGCTCATTGTGGCAAGGCTTAGGGTTCCGCCGCTGACAGTGGTGCTTCCGCTGTAACTGTTCACGCCTGATAGAGTCCATGTTCCGGTACCCGCTTTGACGACCGAAGTCGCCTTCTGGGCGGTGGTGCCGAGCACGCTGTCGACGATCGCACCGCTAATTTCGCCGGTCCCAGCCGTAGAGCCTTGGAGCGTGAGTGTTTTGCGTTCGTCGGTTGAATTCGCACCCGGGGCTGTGAGATCGCTGGTGAATTTCAGCAAACCGGTGCCGGATTGGTCGATCGTCGCACCGCCGGTTCTTCCGGCGAGGCTGATGACACGGTCGGTGGTCTCACCGGTGCCGGTGACGGTGAGCTGGCCGGTGGTCGTCAGATTGCCCAGACCGATGGTGCCGTTGGCCAGGGTGACCGGTTTGCCGAGGCTGCTGGTGGCGTTAGGTGAAGCGACGTTGTTGAGCGTGACGACACTGATCACGCCATTCTGGATGTTCGTCGCCACAGTCCAGGCGCTGCTCGTGCCGGTTAGCGTCAAAGTGCCCGTTCCCACCTTGGTCAGGCCGATCGCGCCGGTGCCCTGGACGATAGAGCCATCAAACGTGCTCGTGGCGTTGTTGTCACCCACGATCAAGGTTTCGTTGTTGCTGAAAGGAGTCAAAACCTTCCCGGTTCCGAAAAGCCCGTTGATCCGGACCGAAGTGTTATTGGTGCCGCTCAGCCCCAGGGTACCGTTCACATAAACATCACCTGTCCGTGAAGCGTTCGCAAAGTTGGGCAGGGCATTTACATTTGAAGCGATGAGCGAGCCGTTGACGATCGTGTTTCCTGTATAGGTCGTGGCAGCAGCAATGTTGACGCCTGCTTGGGAGGTGCTGGTGATGCCGTTCGCATCATAGATCGTGATGCCGCCGCTCCCGCTGATCCCGCCGGAGAATGACAGGGTCTTGGAATTGGCCGTCGCCATTGTCCCGATCACGCCTTCAACCGCTCCGAAGTCCACCGGCTTGCTGATCGTGAGCGCGTCGCTGTTTCCACCGAGTGAAAAATCCGCGTAGATCGCACCGCTGGTAACCGTCAGTGCGCCGGTGCCGGCCAGCACTGTGACTGATGTGGCCGCGTTGTTCAGGAAAAGCGAGTTGATAGTGGTAGCGCCATTCGCTGTAATTGGTGACCCGCCACCCAATTTCACATTGTTTGTGACTGCCGCAGCAGGGACCGCCGGATCAAACTCGCCGGAGGCCAAGGGGCGGATGCCGTTCGCGTCGTAAGTGACAAATCCGCTGGGCGCACCGCTGGCAGAAACACCCCCAAGAGCCCAAGGAAGGATACTGATATTCTGTGAACCCGCCGCGCCACTGCCACCGACGAGTTGCGCGTTAGGAGCTGAAGTAAAAACGATGCTCGAGGTGTTCGCTGTGGCGCTTGCGATCGTGTTCGCCCCCAGGCCGATACCACGGAAGAACGCGACGCCATTGTTGGCACGAACAAGACTCCCTGCGGATAGCTGTGCGTGGGTGAGAGTTCCTGCGTCCGGGGTGATGGTCACGGCGTTTGCCGCGCCGGTCACATTCGGTGAAGGAGCGCCAATTGTCAGCGTGCCGGTGATCGTGTCATTGGAATTTACGGTGGAATTCCCAAGGATGCTCAGCGATGCGCCTTTCAGGGTCACACTGGACGCACGCGTTGTACCGGTGACTCCGGCGCTGCTGCTGTCGAATGCCAGGACGCTCCCGCTGTTCGCGGTGATGGCAGAGGAAGCGATGCCGCCTGTCGCCCCAAAGAGACTGAGCGTGCCCGAGTTGATGGTTGTGGCCCCTCCATAGGTATTCGTTTCGGTAAGCACCACAGTCCCCGTGGAACTTCCCGATCCTACCACAAGGGAATTCCCGATACCAGTTAGAACGGAGGAAACAGTGAGTGTGCTGCCACCACCGCCGAGCCGGTAGGTGGTGCCGGAAGCCGTCAAGGTGCCGCTGTAGGTCGATGCACTGCCAGCCCCTAAGATCAGGCCGTTGTAACCGGTGAAGTTGATGTTTTCCGAACTGTTGCCCATCAAAGCGATCACACCGCTGGAGTTGGTGGTGATCTTGCCGAGCCAGTCGGCTAGCGATGGCAACGCATTGTTAGCGTTCAGACTGCCGCCGGCATTGATGGTGATGAGGCCGCTGGCGGGTACGGCAGCGGTGTTGAACTGGACACTGCCGCCGTTGATCCGGGTACCGCCGCTATAGGTGTTGGCTCCGCTTAAAACCAAGGTGCCAGCACCCGCTTTGGTGAGGCTGAAACCGCTGCCGGAGTCACCGATGGCACCACCGATCGTCAGTGTGCTGACGGCGACTGTGACGGTGCGGCTGGCGTTCATGGTGACCGCTCCGGTGCCGAGATTCAGCGTCCCGGTACCAAGGAAGGTAAAGTCGCCATTCCAGTTCTGGACATTGTTGTTGGTTGTGGTGCGCGCGGCGTTAACGTTGAGCGTCGTGCCGGGGCTGATCGTGAATGGGCCAGTGCCCAAAGCAGAGTTGTTATTGAGCGACAGGGTGCCAGCGCTGAGGGTGACGCCACCGCTGAAACTGTTCGTTCCTGCAAGCGTCAACTGACTTGTGGCACTGTTCTGATTGACCGCCACAGTGCCTGTGCCGTTGCCAATGTTGCCATTGAACGTGATCGTGCCGATGCCAATACCGGAATTGGTGATGGTTTTCGTGCCGGCGCTTCCGGCGGTGACGCCGCCGGTGGACAGGGTCAGTCCAGTGGTGCCTGCATTGGAGATAGAAAGATTGTCATTCAGTGAAACAGGCGCGCTGATGATGTCGGCAACTCCCGTGCTCAGGTGGTTGATTTGAGCGCCCAGGCCATTGTTATCCAGGATCAACGATGCTCCACCACTGGCCGCCAAGGTGTAGGCAAAAAATGAGGTTGCAGCATCGCCGATATTCAGTGTCCCCACAGTTGCAGAGGCGGTGTTGATCGTGACTGTCCGGACTGCGGTGATGTCAAACGTGAGGCCAACCGATGAGCCTGCGCCACCGGGAACTGTCGGATTGCTAGACCAGTTGGCGGCATCGTTCCAGTTGCCCAAGGCATCTACCGCCCAAGTGCCATCCACAGCATGGGCCGAAGTAGCAAGAGCAACCGACATGGCCAGGATCGACGGGACGATACGGAATGATCC
>JAYWDF010000379.1:0-1930 GCA_043779985.1 Akkermansiaceae bacterium
GACGACAGGATCCACCGAGACCGAGAGCCCCGTCTATGAAATCGACCCGACTACGAGGAACGGGAAAAAGAACGGGGTCTATTCCCTCCTCCCGGTGGAGGTAGTGGTGAGAAAAAAAGATGAAGCTCCGCCAACAGACGGGATGCTTGCTAAGGTTGGCGACACTCTTGTTTATGAGATTACTGATGACCCAGCGAGTTTCCCTCTACCAGCTTCAGCCGTTACGTGGGAGTGGCGCAAGTTGAAGGGCGATGGAACTCTTGGTTCGTGGACAACCTTCTCCAGTGGGTTTGGACCAAGGGTAGAAGCCCTAGAGTCTGGAGCTGGAATCTTCCAAATCAGAGTCAAAATCGTTGCTGGTGGATCAACGCAATACTTTGGTTACAGGCGCAAGGTGGATGATCCATACGGAAAAGATAGCCATGGAACGATGAATCCGATTTACAAGGCTGGACAGCCGGACTGCGTGGGAATCGCCGCAGGAGATTCTCAGCTTAAGATTGCGAAGGAGGCCCGCTCTGTTAAGGGATCAACAGTGTGGGCGCTATCAGCAATCATGCCTATTACACCGGCGATCACTGCTCCAAGCGGGGCCAATAAGTGCAATGTTTTCATCTACCACATGGCAACGAGGGCGGGGTCAACTGTGCCTCTCGATGCGGGAGGCTGGCCACCGCGTGCATACGATTGGTATGACAGCGGAAAAGCGATTACTGGCTGGACTTGGAGAAGTGACTCTGTGTGGGCCGAACCCGGCACGATGGTGTCTCGTTACATTGATGGTGATAGTATAGAAAACCTCTTCGATTGGGGCTTTCGTTGGCCTAGTAGTAGTGCTCACTGTGGCATAATTGACTATGACGGCGCTTGGATCAATGCAGGTTCAAAAAATGTGAACCGCTACCCTCATTTGACCTCCAGTGGATATCAAACAGCTTACACTCGGAAAAACTGAGATGGCTGATCCTATAACTAATTGATTAAATGAAAAAAATTTCAGAAATGTTTCTCCAATGGTCGGCTATGTTGCTATTAACGGTCGGACTTAATGCGGCATTGCCTCCAAACGTCGCCCCGTTTCTAATGAATGAAGAAAACTCTATCTCAGAAGAGGGCTATCTTCCGAATAAGGTAGCAAGCCCAGAGTTCGTTCGTTCTATCACTGCAAATTGGCGCGAAGTGCTCGAAAATGTCCCAGTGATCGCTCCTGACAGCAGAACGCAATCATTGATTATTGTCGCAGCGGAGTTCTTACCGCCTCCAGAGTATGTTAAATTCCTGAACGTGCTCTGTGATTTGCGCGCCCAAGGTAAGTTGGATCGAGAATCGTTGTATTCCGTTTGGTTGGCTAGGATGGTAAAGTCTGGCTTCTTAAGCTATAACTATGATCAGCCTGAGGTCATGAGCATTTTGGTTAGGCTTGAAAACCAAATGACTAAGGACTTCCCAAACGAGTTGGTTGAATCCTTTGCTTCTTGCAAATCAGGTGAGGCGAAGTCTCACCTGATTGCTTGGCGGACTCACGAAAAGGAACCCACACCAGAACTCTTTGTGGGCTATGATAAATCTCCGTATCTCCGAATGACTGGAGGTAGCGTGAAGCAAGACATTAAGCTATTAGCCACTCGTCCGATTGAAGCAGTCTCATCCCTTGCAAGTAACAATCGGACTCGGTGGAGCATGATCGTTGCAGTTATCTTAATGGTTGGTGCTACCGTTGGATTTATCGCCATCATATTGAGATTCAAACGCCATGGGCGGCGTTAATCTCTGGGGTCCGGCCTGAATCAGCTCCCTCACGCATTTCAAAAGACCACCCATTTTTCTGATCTATCAACTCCCTCAAAGATCGTCGCTCCGCACCACCAATCATCCCGCTGGCGGCTGTGACGCGAGCTGCTAAGTCCTGCGGGAACATGTGACGTGCGCG
>JAYWDF010000380.1:0-1930 GCA_043779985.1 Akkermansiaceae bacterium
GGCCCGGTCCCGAGACGCCAGCGGCTCACCGGCGTATTCGATCTGATCGGTCGCGGCGGAATTGATTTTGCCCGATGTCCAAAGGGTTTTTTTCTCAAATCCATCCTCCGCGCGGGCGACTTGGATTTCGTAGGCCGCCTGGTGGACATCGCGGGCGGCGGGATCGGCTGGCGTGAGCTTCCACGAGAACCGCGGCTTCGGCGTGCCGATTGCCAGGGGCGCCGCGTGATATTCGCAGCGCAATCCCGAGGGTGTTAGCACGGCGGCAGATATCTGCCCGAGAATAGTTAGGAGGAGAAACAGAGACTTCATGGGATGCTGGATATTCGGTGTGGCGACGGAGCAGGATCAAGGACACGCCGGCTGTTGTCGCCTCCCAATTGCTTGGACCGGGAAGAAGCATGAACTGCCCCGCGGTGCCAAATCTTACAGGTGACGACAGCCGAGCTTATGGATCGCGAAGGACCTGCAAAAAAGTGAGGCAGGGAAGTCTTTATGACGCCCATGCCCCTCATTTTCACCCGCCGATAGGCAGCGCCAAAACACGCGCCTATCCCCACGGTCATGCTACCCGCCGGCGGCGTAGCAGACCTGCTGCAATCAACAATCCCGCCAGCGCGCTGCTTGGCTCCGGGACGGCGGACCATTGCAAGGTGTTGCTGGACGGCGTGAAGGTGAATTGGCCTCGATCAAGAACCACACCGTCGCCAGCCACGCCATTTCCGCTGAAGGATGTGAAGATCGTGGAGAGATTGCTGCCCCCGCCGGAGGTGAAAATATTGTCCCAGCTCTTGGTGGTGTCCCAAAAGACATCGGTGAAGCTGTTGAGGCCGAGGACAATTTTGAAAACCGACTGGCCGGTCACCGAGCCGGTCACCGCTACCGTATCGTAGGCACCCTGGTTCAAGTCCGCGACGGTGTTCCCGGCGGGCGCATTCAAGTCCCAGGAGAATATCGAGCCGGCGGCGTAAGTCAGGTTGCTCGAGAATGTTTGGTTGCCGACTCCATTGTTGCCCGCCGCGTGGGTGCCGGAGATCGTCGTAGCGCCTCCAATCGTACCGCTCCCGCCTAAAGTCGCAGGAAGAGCGACGTTCACCGAACCACTGGCAAGTGCGCCGTTGATCAGCAACGTGCCTGCATTGACGTCGGTTGCGCCGGTGTAGGTGTTGGTCGCAGCCAGTTCCAGGGTGCCACTGCCGCTCTTGGTCAGGCCGAAACCACTGCCGGAGATGACACCGGAAACGCTGAGGCTGCTGGAACTATTGACCGTGGCTGTAGTATTAGCAGCTAATGCCACAGGGGCGCTGATGGTGTGGGTGCCGGTGACATTGATGCTGGGGGTCGTTCCCGCCAGTGTCAGGCTGCCGCTGGTGCCTTGGGCAAGGGTGTAGCTGCTGGTGCTGTTGAAGGTAAGTGCGTTCAAGCTCGGTGTGGAGCCGTTGAGGTTCACCGCGAGGGTTGCTATCCCAGAGTTGTTAAAGGTGGCGCTGTCCACTCCGCCAAAGCCTGCGAATGTACCGGGTGCGGCATTGATGCCGTTGGAATCAACCCAGTTGCTGCTGGCTCCTGTGCCCCATGAGCTGCCAATACCGGTCCAGACACTGTTGCCGTTGAAGACCGAACCTGTTACACTCACGACGACATTCGAGATCGAGCCCAATTCAGCCGTGACTGAGGAGGAGAAGCTGGCGCTGCTCAGGACGCCCGCAGCCACGCTGCCGCCGATGACGTAATTGGCCGTCTGGCTGGATGTGGCACCGTTGAACGCGGTGGCATCACCGGTGGTAAGGGTAAGCCCGTTGGTGTTGGTTCCGGAGAAGCCGCCAAGGCTGGCGTTGGCAGTCACTGCATTGAGACCAAGGCTGGTGATTGCCGTATCCGAGGCCGCGCCCGTTGAGGCCGCACCGGCGTGGATGGTGCCCAAGGCGAT
>JAYWDF010000381.1:0-1930 GCA_043779985.1 Akkermansiaceae bacterium
CGATCTGCTCCCGCGCTTCGTCACCACGGATCCCGTCATCACCGCCAGCGCCAGTGCCGGCGGGACGATCAACCCGACAGGCAGCGTCCCCGTGGCCGCTGGCGGCAGCCAGATTTTCACCCTGACGCCCCAGCCGGATTACGCGGTCAGCGGAATTCTGGTAGATGGAACTGCCCAGCCTCTCGCCCAGACCTATCAATTCACCAACGTCACCGGAAACAAGTCCATCGCTGCGAGCTTCGGTCTCTCGCCGCAGGGCTTATGGAAACAATCCAACTTCGGCGCGAATGCGGGCAATTCGCTCATCGCCGGAAACCTGGCGGATCCTGATGCCGACGGCATCGTCAACCTTCTCGAATACAGCGCCGGCACCTCGCCGACCGTCGCCACCACCATTTCCTGCGAGTTCCGCCTGAACGCTGGCACCATTGAGTTCAGCTATCCGGTCGCTCCCTCCGCCACCGATGTTTCCCGCTCAGTCGAGTGGAACGATGCCCTGCAGGCGGCCCTCTGGAGCACGGCGGGTGTTAGCACGCCGGTCCCCGTCGCAGGTAGCAACCGCCAGATGGTGACGATCCCCGCGAGCACCGTCACGTCCCGGTTTGTCAGACTCAAGGTGAGCATGCCGTGATCGATTGGCGCATCATCTCAGCAATCGGGTAGGTCGTAACAAACCGCGGAAATTCTCAAAAATGAATGCGCGGGGTTGTGCTTCGGCCACTGCCCGAATCGCCTGTGGAAACAGGTCGCGCACTGCGACTGATAGAGCCCCCCCCCGCACTCTCGGGAGAGGCGATCCGCGCCGCCCCTCCCGATTTTTCCGGCCGGATCAATTCGCCACGATCAGCAGCGTCCGCACGCTGCCGGTGGTGGTGCCGTTGGCATTGGTCACGCGGGTCCGCAGTTTTACGGTTTGGCCGACGGCGAAGGGGCCCAGCGTGTTGCCGCTCGGGTCGGCGGGGTTGCTGTGGGTGAAATCCAGGTCCGCGCCGACGACCATCCACTCGAGGGTGTTCGTCCACTCATCATGGAAGGTGCCGCTTTCGTAGGAAACAAGCAGCGACAGGCTGTTCGCGCCGCCCTGGAGGATGCCTGCGATCCCCAGAGTGCCGGGAAGGTCATCCCCACCCGTGGTGATTTGCGCCAGCGCCGGATTGGTCCGGGCCTCCGCCTTGACACGGCTGTAAAAGCGTTTGTTCAAGCGGTCCAGACCCGTCGCCGGCACCCGCAGCCCGGTGCGGGTCGCCTGAACATCCGCCGCGCTGTTTTCCTCCGTCTGTTGGAGGAGAGGCAGGGCGCTCAGGGCGGAGCTGAGATTGATCAAGCCGAGTCCACCGCTGGTAATCGGCGCGCGCGGAATGGGCAGCCCCGCCAGATAGGCATTCATCCGGGTCATCGCGCTCACCAGGATCCGGCCCCGGGCGATCGCGTTCTCCGCCGTGCGGGGCTTGATGCCATAGGCGGGATCGAGCAAATCCAGCAACTCGGACTCGGCGGGCAGATCCTCGCTCAGCTCCCCCTCCGCCGCCTGCGGCAGAGCCAGGACCATCGAGCGCAGTGCGAGGAAACTCAGAGTGGCCGCGTTATTCGCCGCATCGAAGTCCGCCAGCGCGTCATCGCGCACTTGCCCCAGATCATCCAAGCAAGCTATTTGCCAATTCCAGCAACGCGGCAACATTCGCCCCGCTGATGGACAGGCCGGGCATGTTTTCATTCACAACAGCCGCGGTTTGGGCGGCCCGGCCCGGTTCTGATACGCTTGATAGTATTCCATGGGGGTAGTGGTTGGTTATGAATTGGTCCGAACGTTTTTCGGACGCTCGTCTATGGAGAAATCCCTAGCCCAAGTTTCTTATGATGAAGCTGTAGGCCTTGAGTTTGCAGGGATTCGTTTCTAAAGGCACTACAAAGTCGTGGTCAGTGAAAGCGC
>JAYWDF010000382.1:0-5836 GCA_043779985.1 Akkermansiaceae bacterium
TTTTGCTTCATGCCGCCGGAAAGTTTACCAGCGAAACGGGCGGTGAACCGCTTGAGGTCCGTGAAGGCGAGCAGGCGCTCGAAGGTCTCTTCGCGATCCTTGCCGGTGACGTTGCGCAGATCCGCATGCAAGGTCAGGTTCTCAATCACCGTCAAATCCTCATACAACCCGAACTTCTGCGGCATATAGCCGAGCTCGCGATGGATCGCGGACGCTTCGGTCACCGGATTTTTCCCGAGAGTGGCGACCGTGCCGGAGTCGGGCACCATCAGTCCGGCCATCAGGCGCAGCAACGTAGTTTTCCCAGCTCCATCAGGTCCTACCAGCCCGGTGATGGTCCCCGTGCGGACCTCGCCGCTCACGGTATCCAAGGCGGGCGTGGCCATGCCTGCGAAGGTCTTGCCGAGCGATTGAAAACTGACAACGACCTCCGACACGTCACTGCGGGGTTGGATCAAGTGAAACCGTGACCGGCATGCCCTGGCGCAGTGAACCGTCTGAATCCTCGACGACAACGCGCAGGCGATAGACAAGTGTGGTGCGTAGTTGCTCGGTCTCCACGGACTTCGGGGTGAACTCGGCCCGAGGAGAAACAAAGCCGACCTTGCCATGAAACGGGCGATCCGGCCGACCATCGGTGCTGAGCACCACCCGCGTGCCGGGAGGCACTAGGCCAAGCTCTTTCTCGTGCACGTAAGCCCGGACCCAGACGGGAGATTCCAGTGATAGCGACAGGGCGGTATTGCCCGCCTGAACGATCGCGCCTGGTTCCAAGGCGCGGGTCAGAACGATGCCGTCTGACGGAGCTTTGAGTTCCGTATCGGCCAGGCGGAGGGCGGCGGAGGCGGTCGCTGCCTTCGCTTGGGCGACGCGAGCGGTGGCGGCGGCGATTTCCTCGGCGCGAAATCCAGCTTCCAACTGCCTTAATTTCGCTTCGGCCACTTTCACATGCTGTTGGAAACTCCCAAGTGCGGCTTCGGCGGTTTCCAAATCCTGCCGGGATGCGCCGCCACGCCCCACGAGTCCAGCGAGTCGCGCGCGCACACTTTCGGCGTTTTTCTCGCTCACCCGGCTCTCCTCGAGCTGCGCCCGCGCTTGCTCGACTTCCTCGACGCGGGATCCGGCCAGCTTCATCTGCTGGTCCGCCTCGGCGGCTGCCAAATCCGCTTGGGCGCGGACGAGTTCGAGGTCATACGGTTGGCGGTCGATGCGGGCTAGCAGGTCGCCGGTGTTCACCTTGTCGCCCTCGTCCTTCAAGACGTCCAACACGCGCCCCGCGACGCGGAACCCGAGGTCTACGCCGCGGATGTCCACATTTCCATAAAGCGTCAGCGCGGCGTCGGATTTTCTGAAACGCCCCCGGGATTGCCACGCAACGCCAATGACAACCGCTGAGAGAACCAGCGCGAGGAGTAATTTTTTCATGAGCAGTCTTCCGCGCGAACCATTAGTTTCCACTCGTCCAAGCGGGACTCCTCTTACCACTGGAAACCATGCATTGCAATTCAAGCCCACATCGAAACGTCGGCATTTCCAGTGGAATCCTCCGCATCGTGCCTGCAGCCTCTACTTCTACCGCTCCGACGAGAAGGTCCGAAGAATTTACCAAAGACCCACTTCGGACCGCCGTGAACGGCCAATGCATGGAAAAGGCTGTCAGGATGAACCTGACAGCCTCTCGAAAGACCCATGATCGGGTAGAGTCTTATTGGTCGCCTTCAGGAGCGCCTTGTGGGCCGCCCTGCGGTGCGCCTTGTGGGCCGCCCTGCGGTGCGCCTTGTGGCCCACCCGGGCCGCCTTGTGGCATTGGGAATGGCATCCCGCCTTCAGGAGCGGCTGGAGCGTCCTGGATCTTGAGGAGTTCCAATTCGAAGATCAGCACGCTGTTTGGCGCGATGTCGGCACTGCGGCGCTCTTCGCCGTAGGCGAGTTCACTTGGCATGAAGAGTTTCCACTTGGCGCCGATCGGCATGGTGGTGAGAGCTTCTTTGAAACCGGGAACCACTTGGAGGGTCATCGGGACGGGTTCGCCGGCAGGTGAAGCGTCGAATTCCTTGCCGTCGATCAGAGTGCCCTTGTAGTGCACCATGAATTGCTTGTTGTCCTCAGCGCCTTCCTTGGGAGCGACGTATTTCTCAGAACCGCCCTTGGCGATCACTTCGTATTGAAGGCCGCTTTTGGTGGTGATGACTTCCTTGCGCTTGGCGTTTTCAGCGAGGAATTTCTTGCCAGCTTCGAGGTTTGCTGCAGCGTTGACCTTTTCGCGACCTTGCAGCATTTCGCCAAGTGCCTCCATGGCGGCTTGGAGCTTCGCTTCTTCAAGCTCGGGCTTGCCACCCTTGATGGCGGCCATGAATCCCTTGAGGAAGGTCGCCTCGTCCAAATCGGCAGCGCCGACCCCGAACTTGCCAAACTGCTGGGCGAATCCACCACCGGTGCGGAAACCAAGTGCATACGAGGAATCAGACTTGACCACGGCTGGATCAAGCTTCGGCTTGGCCGGCACTTGGACAGCGGGTGTGGTGGCTTCTGCTTTTGCGGGTGCTGCGGCAGGCGTCTGGGCGGAGGCGGAAGCGATAAGTCCTAGGACCAATGCACCGGGGATGAATTTACGAATCATATGGTTGGTGGAAAGGCGCGAAAAATAGTCGGTGATTTCCTGCCTGTCGAGAACGGTTTTTTCCCGATAAAAGGATCCTTGCCGCTCCTATTCCAAGCTCACTTTCAAGCGGTAAAACGACCGCGATGCACTCGGGGCCAGCGTGATCGTGACCGACTGATTGGCGGCCACAATAGGTGCCTGGCCCACAATTAGAACCCACGACATCGGATTACTCAGGTCCGAGGTGGTCTCCACGACATAGCGACGCGTCAGCCCTGCGTAACCGATACCACTGGCCTGCAAGGCGGTGAAGGTGATCGTGAGATCGCTGCCGCTTGTGCTAGCGGCAGGAAAAGATCCGCTTTCAGCCACGTTCGGATGAGTGCCGAACACATATTCCTGTGCATTGGTGAGACCATCGCCGTCGGCATCAAAACTATCGGCAGCGGTGCCGGAGTTATCAGTCGTATTAAAATACAGTTGCCGCCAACTCTCGGTGGCGCTCTGGGGGGTCACGGTGACCGCGTAGGTCCGGGTGGTGGCTCCGTCTTGGGCAGTGACTACGGTGGTGAGGGTATTGGTGCCCACATTCAGCGTGATGCTGCCGCTGGCACTGCCCGAACCCACTAAAGTGCCGTTGACCGTGATTGTCGCATCCTCCTGCGTCACCGTCGGCGTCACCATTACGGAAGCGATCGTGTTGGAAACCAAGGCTGCATAGGAGATCGTGGCGCTGGTGAAGGTGGGGCTCAGGTTGCAGGCACCGAGGGTGAGGGCGGACAAGCTTGCGTCGTTGCTGGGTGTGGCGAAGCTACCGTTAGCGCTGTAGCTGGCGCCCTGGCCGTTGATTGCGTAGGCGGCGAAGGTGTATGCGTTGCCCGGGGTGAGACTGTTGGCACCAACCGTGAAGACGCCGGTGCCACCGCTGCCAACGACCGTGATCACGCCCGTGCCGCCGATCTGCGGATTGTTATTCGTGACTGTTGGGGAATAGACCACGCCGATTTCATTGAGGGGCGCTCCCCCGTCACTGGTCACGTTGCCGCCGAGCATGGCGGTGGTGCCGGTAATGCTAAACGAGATCGGCGTGGTGACGGTTGGAACGGTAGCGGGCGTGACGCTGTTCGAAGCGCTGGAAGCAGAGCCCGTCCCGACGGCATTGGTGGCCGTGACAGTGAAGGTGTAAGCCGTGCCGTTGCTCAGGCCGCTGATTGTGATCGGCGAGGACGAACCGGTGCCAGTCAAGCCACCGGGACTGGACGTCACGGTGTAGCCGGTGATCATCGAACCGCCGTTGCTCGCGGGTGCCGTGAAGGCGACGCTGGCCGAAGCATTGCCGCGTGTCGCGGTGCCGACGGTCGGCGCGCCGGGAGCGGTGGCTGCACTGGCTTGTTGGACATTCACGTTTACGGTGTTGCTGGCCGTCAGGCCAGCGAGGTCGGCGACAGGCGCGTTGTAGAATTTAGCAATGTCCGCAGCGGACAGCGCGGCATTGCTGATAGCGAGGTCCGCCATCGAGCCGTTGAACGCTCGATTGTAGGTGGAATTACTACCGGTGGCAGCCCCGAAAGTGGCGACATTGGCGAGGGTGGCATCGAATGCGAAAGTGAAAGCCGAGTCGCTGCCGACGCTCACACCGTCCACATAGAAGGTTAGTGTTGTGCCGCTGCGGACGATGGCGAAGTGATGCCAGGCAGCGGTCGAGGCCGTGGTGCCGATGTTGATATCGGTGGTCGTGTTAGTTCCGGGAAAATTTCTGAGGGACAGCGTGGTGGACGTGTCTAGGTAAGCGAGGGTGAACTCCTTGCCACTGCTGCCGTTGCCGAGGTTCGCCCCAAGATGGAAGATAATATCTTCATCGGTGGCGCTGCTGCGATTGAACCAGCCGGCAACCGTCCAGTCGGCGGTTTGAAAGTTCAAGACCGAGGTCCCCGAGAGCCCGGCCACCAGTTTGATGGCATCCGTATTTCCGTTCTGCGTAAATTTGAGGGATTGGATGTGTCGTGAGGAAAGCGCGGAGGGGACGTCGGCGGTGTAGGATGCGGCGCCCGCGCCTTTCATGACGGCAAATGTGCCGTCACGGCTGTTCCCGGAGATGTCACTGCATTTTAAATCAGTCGCCACGTCGGGTGGCTGAAAGTCGTAGTTGAGCACTGTCCTCCAGTCCGAGGTGGTATCGGTCACCGTGTATTGGAACGTCGCCAAGCCGGTAAAACTGGTGGCGGGCAAGCAATGCACCGTGTGCCCGTCGGCACTGATGGTGGCGGTGCAATTCGTCATGGCATCCACTGAGAAGCGGAGTTGAGCTGATGGAGTATCGGCGTCGCTGGCCCACGCGCGCAGATCGACATCGACAGGCGTGTTGCGCAAGGTTTCCACGCTGGCCGCCGCAGCGGTGGGCGAGCCATGTTGGGGATAGGTGGATGCCACGATGCCAACTTCGGAGCGGCGCATGGGTCGGTGAGCGCCGACACCCGTGGATTCGCGCTCATAGTCGCCGATGTCACGGCCGGCGGCGGGGCGGCTCAGGCCACGCAGATCCAAGCCGCCATAAAGGGTGGCATTGCCTGCCAGATTGTAAGAGGAAGCCGCTGCGGTGGTGTCGGTAAGCGTGGGAAGGGCGACGGCCTGGCCGATGACCGGGCTGGTGGCGGCGGGAACGGTGATGACATCGTAGGTGCCGGTCATCAACGGGTTGTTGACGCTGCTGCTAGATATCGTGTTGTTCGCCGTGCCGAGGATCGTGCTGGCGCTGCCTAACTGTGACGAGGTCGAGGAGTAAACGTAGTTTCCCTTGGCTTGGCCGCCGCGGCTGGTCAACGCATCAGGGACGTCCTGGATGATTCCAATGGCGCTGATGTTGCTGCTGTAATGGATCAGATTGTTGAAAAACTGGGTGCCGTAAACCGGGTATGCCCCGGAGTTCACGCTGTCCAAAACGATGGCGGCACAGTCGATAAAGGTGTTTCCCGTGACCTGCGTGTAGTTGGACGGCTCGTAGCCGGAAGCGGCGTCTCCGTTGGTGAGGCTTGGCAGCGTGCCGGTAGGAGTGGAGCCCGAGCCCAGCATGAGCGCGGAATGAAGTCCCCCGCTGCCCCGGATGTTGTAGAAATAGTTGTTCGAGATCACGTGGCCGAAGCCGAAGGCGCGGACGCCGCCCATGCGGTCGTTCAGGGGCTCGGTAAAGACGACGTTGCCACTTGCGTCGTAGGCACCGCCGGCCAGAAAGTAGTT
>JAYWDF010000383.1:0-5831 GCA_043779985.1 Akkermansiaceae bacterium
ATTCATCAGGCGAATAATTACCTATGCACATAGAAACTTTCAAGGCCAAAAAAATCAACGCCCGTAGAGTGGCTTTGATTTTTTTGTCATGCACCCCCCTGAAGCATCTTTCCCGATGGGTTTTTGCCATTTTATCACAATTCGTCCATGATATCCTGCTTCTTGCATCCAGTGTGAGTTGACGTAGGACTTCTGATATCGGCTTGATTGGGACACAGCTCTCGGAAAGTAGAGCAAAATGGGTGGCGTCAGTCTCTACCAGCGCGGTCTTGAGCAAGAGTATGCTCGCACGAACTAGGGAAATATCTCCCCAACGGGTTTCAATGGAAGGCACACGACGTGCTTTCTGCAAGAAAGTGGAGTAAACTGAATCAGGATGCTTTGCATGAAGGAATACGGGAATTTCATTCTCAAAACCATTCGTGAATTCCTCCCAAATCGAAGGATGGTTCAAATCACCTCTCGTCAGGAATAAAAGTGCCAATTTCGGTCGCATTTCTACCTGAATATCAAGAGCAAGGTCGACGACCTCCGGAGTGAGATGTTTCAGAGCAACTGCTGTGTCGGCAAGGTCGCGCGGGACCTCGCTACCCACAACATCATCTATCTGGGAGTCGTTCGTCATTCCTACGACGGCAAAACAATTGCAATTTTAGGATCGAAGCCCGCGGAACGACCATCGGGGTACCAACAATACGAAGGCGAAAGTGTTAAGTCTGGGACCGTGTCGATCAGATAGCGGTTCCAATGTGATTCGGCACGCCAACGGGCAGTTATTCCTCGCTGCTCGTCGCGTTCAATCCGCGAAGCGAGTTCGGCAATTGCTTCGAGATAATTCTTTGCCCGCCCTCCTTGCACGGCTTCGGTGAAATAGGCGATGCCTTGTGTTGCTGGAATACAAGCAGTGGAATCGGTGCGGGATTCATAAGGAAAAGTTTCCCGTAACTTGTCGCTATATCCGGGGTGTATCACTGCCGCCAAGTCAGCGAGTATTTCTTCTCCGACCTTGCAAACTATGCGTAGGTCCGCGTCCAGATGAAAGAGGTAATCAAAGCCGATTAATTTTTCCGCATATCCATGATAAAGTCGGTAGCACTGCGAAGAATGTTCCTGCGTTGATTGATGACTCGTCGGGATCACGCGCAAGTCATGTGCGTCAGACAATCCGGCATCGGTGAATAAATGGACCGTGACGTTATGTCCGGGTAGGAAATTGCGGCGCAAGGAACGGATAAGATCCATTGCTGACCGCGCGGTTTTACCGGTTGCGATGATCATGATACCGATCTCCTTAGGTTCCTTGACCGAGCTTCGGAGTCGCGGTCGATAGGAGAATTGTATCGGATGCCGCCTGATGCCGTCATGGCGCAGATAGATTTCGGCATCTGCAGGGAGGTCGAGGTCCGCTTGAAACTCCACGTAA
This sequence comes from Akkermansiaceae bacterium, assembly GCA_043779985.1. GTDB lineage: Bacteria > Verrucomicrobiota > Verrucomicrobiia > Verrucomicrobiales > Akkermansiaceae > Luteolibacter. The sequence goes on from JAYWDF010000383.1 coordinate 1,424, forward strand.
TTGAGAACGCTAGGCTTCGCTCCTCCTGCAGGCCACTGGCTTCGCACCAGTCGGGCTTCCTTCATATATCCGGCAGCATGAATCTCCGCGAGTTCATTCGCGTCCCGTGCGCCACTGAAAACAAGATACTCCGGGAGATTGCCCGCACCATCAAGCCACTTCGCGGCATCTGCCCATGCTCCGAATCGCACCATATCGATGCTTCCATTCAAGGATCGGAGAGAATCTTGAAACTCTTTCACCGTGCCGCCCGAGGTGTCCACATCCGGGTAGCTTGCGCCGGATCCCAGAGCTATTTCCTCTATAGCTGAGACCTCTTTGTTGAACACTTTGACCTTCCATCCTCTTTTCGCCAAGGCTCGCACCCCCCGGTCGTCCTCTGGATCAACCTCGATTGCTACGGGCTTTTTCCACAATCCTAGGCGCAAATGTTCCCAACTCGATTTCTCAGACTCCCAGAGGTCTGGTCGCCAGACATTAGCCCCGTCATGCCACGGCTTCGGCCAGCCCAACCAATGGATTACGCCATTTGGAACCAACTCCCCATGGATATCGGATTTCGGAAATAAATTCCATTTTCGCTCAAAACCGATCGTTCTTCCCTCAGTTGCAGCAGTTAGAGAAAGCTGTTCATCAACCCCGAATGCCGCGTGAGCCGCCACTAGCTTGTCCCAAGTGCCAGCCTCGCGCATTGCCGCCAGATTCAGCAATGGTCCCATTGAGAAATAGGGATATTCCGCCACATGGTCCCATCCATTCGGGAACGGTTGCTTGACCCACGTCCTCATCGCGTGAGCCATATCCACGCCCGGCCCTTGCATTTTAGCGGCCAGCAGATGATCTCCCAAATCCATTTCGAACAACGGAGCCAAATCGCAGAGCGCCAATTGATCGTAGTCCATAATCAGACATCGGTCCCAATCTGTCGCATCCCGGATCACTCGTAACCGATCAAATACGGCTGGACCGACGTAGCCTGGGAACTTTCCTGTGACCTCCTCGCTCGTAGCAATGAACTCGACCTTCAATGGACCAGCCTCGAACGATTCCGATGCAAAGCCACGGCAATAGTATCGCACATGCACGGGGAGTTCAGTTCGCCGCAGAATACTAGCGATCAACGTGGCATGATAGGGATGTCCCTTGGCGTCGGAGGAAAGGGCGATTCGGATCGTTTGAGATTTAGGCATACAGCGACTGAGATGAAATATAGCGGCGGCTTGTAACCGTCACGCGATTGATGTGTGTATTAACGTCGTATTTGCCATCGCTCTACTAACCATGCGATGATCGGATGGGGTGACAAAACTCAATTTCCAGCCGGAAACAACGCCACCCACGCATTTGTGGCTGCTGTGCGGTCAATTTTCTCCCACTCCTTGAATACAGTTGTCGCAGTTTCTACACGTTTGTTGAATTCCCCCACTTTTCCTACGACCTCCCATGCCTTGACTGGATCCGACGCTATCCAATTTCGCGCTAATGCGGCCATCCCCTCATCGCGGGGTTTTCCCGGAGAGAGCGTCTCGATCCATACTGTCGCGGCCTCCGGCGACTTTTTTGCCCATTTTTCGACCACTACGGCCATTTGCTCAGGGAACGCCAGTGTGCTGTTAGCTAGTACATATTGCGCGGCATCCTCTGGCTGAGTGGTAGACCATGACTGCAACAGAGCGGTGCGGGCCATCCGAGCGATTGTTTTTGAGTCGGCGGGGAGTTCGGCGGAAAATTTCGCGAAATTTGCGGTCGGCGGCAGCGCTGCCATGATTTCCACATAGCCTTCCATGGTTACATTAGACGGTCGCAATTCTAAAAAGGTTTTCGCCCCTGCGACGGGATCACTTTGTGCTAACTCGCGACAGAAGCCGACTAAGATGGACGATTGAGTATGATCATCCGGGTGAAATAGGGCGATGTATTCTTTTAATCCTTCCCCCGTGAAACCTTTCCCCGCCAAATAGCCAAATTTTTCTCGCAGCTTGAAATCAGCCACAGATACAAGCCACGCCCTCGCTTCCTTAGCATTTGCTCCGGAAAATATTTTTTCCCCGATCTCAGCAGTGATTTGGGTGCGTATATCTCCAGCACCATTTTCGCCTAAAAATCTGAGAAATCGTAAGAATTCATCGCTGGCTCCCAGCTTTACCGCCTCTAGCGCTAAATTATGTTGCTTGGCAAGCAATGCCTCGCCCTTATCGCATTTCTTCATTTCCTCCCAGCGACGGATCAAGTCCTCCAGAACACTTGCGCGAGTGGGATCAACTGGAGCGTGGTTGGTGGGCTGGGTTGTTTGATCCTTGTTCTTCGTCAGTGTAAGGGAGGGACGAGGCGCGGTGGTCGAAGGATTTCGTAACTCTGGCGTCTGCCCCCTGTCAGTTTGCCCTGATTTCAGGTGAAGGATAACTGTAATCCCCACAATAACTCCCAATGCTATCGCGAAAATTATCTGCTTGTTAATTCGCATAGAATATCTTTTGGCCTTCAGAGGCGTCCGATTGAATTTTCACAGTTGATTTACGTTTCGGGTAGTTCCGCCACAATTTCGATAATGCTCCTGTCAGACTATTTACGTCCTGACTTTGGCGTTTCCCCCTGTTTGGTCCGCCTAGCTTGTTGCGCGCCGGAAATATCATTTAGCAAGTCTTGTTGTACTCGTGGGTTCGTGAGTTGGTCGGCCCATTTTTGGGCGGTAATAAAATCAGCATCCTTGATTGCAACTTGGGCTACACTCACAATGATTCGTTGGCCAGTTGCCGGGTCCAAGTTTGGCAAATGTGACGTTACCCAAGCATTAGCCTCCTTCGGAGCGTTGTTGTACAATTGATCGATCGCTAAAGACAACACAGGATAGGAGTTTTTAGTCGTTTGACTTGTCGTCAATAGCTCCATGGCCTTGTCGGGATCGGTAGTTACAAGTTTTCGCACAAGTGCTCTGTTAAGACGCTCAAAATCTTCCGTGGAAACAGATGTTTTCAACCCTGCCACCATATCCCATTGATAAAAAGCATTGTTGGCATTGTCACTACCCAATATTTGGAGAAGATTGCCCACATTCAGCTTTCCCTCAGTCAGAAGACTAATAGCCTTTCCCAAAAGAGCGCGGCTAGTTTCTGCTTCCTGCTTGGTGGACAGGTTATAAGCAATGGCTGAAACAACTGCTTTCGTATCTTGATCTGAATTCAAGGGAAGGCGACTGAAGTCAAGACCGACTATTTCTTCGGATCTTGACCTGACAAGGCAACTAATGGCTGTGGATCTTTCTGTTGGGTCATCTATAAGATTTAGCTTGGTAAGGAGAGTTTCAAGTGGCTCTCCACTACCTCCAAAAAAAGCACCGATCTCAGATGCACGGATCATACCTTGCTCGTTGGTAATGAGATTCCATGCTTCCTTGGTGTAGCCCTGTTTGCATAAGGCTTGTATTATAATGCTGGAGGCAAGGGCACGATCGTTAATCCCTATTATCTCGACATCTACCCTTTCCAATAGTTTTCGAGCTTGCTCTGGAGTCAAGGTCCCAACTGCCAATTTATAGATATCTTTAGTTGAGAGTTTGCTCTCCCCGCCGATAGGACTCAGTTTTTCGTGGTCTGTCGGACCGCTTTGGGATCGATTTAGAGGGTTGCTGTCATTTCTATTTATTGGATTCAGCACAAACATCTTGGACGCCGATGGTTCCCGCCAAGGATTGCAACGTGATGCTACCCACATGACTACTGCAATAACAGCAACGAAACCCACGATAACTAAAAATCTCCGATTGAGATAGTTTTGATATGGGTTCATTGCTTCAAAAGTCAATTCGATTTACTGGAAATACAAAACATGCATTACCGCTTAACAAGCAATTCTCATTGGAATTTACGGGATATCTAGTATACATTCTGCGTTGCATTGCAGCCATTATTCGTGCATCTTTGTATGCCGATAGCTATGCTGCCATCAGGCATAACCCGAGGTGAGCTTAGCATTTCCACCGGTCCAAAGTTATGGGGGTTGCCGTCGCATCTTTCCTGGGTGGTTTCATCGGTCACTGCGCCTCCGCTAAACCAATTCTCAGTCGATCCATTATTACCCAATGTGAAATCATTGGTTCCCAAAATTATCGATGGACCCACGGTGTTAGACCCAAATGGGTCTTCCGTCGTGGCTCCAAGAGTCCGTGGTATCAAGATTCGGGATGATGGTGGCCCCGTGCGCGGCGCGGATGAGTCCGGCAAACGAGATGGAGACGGAGGTGGCGAGGGATTTCTTGACGAAACTGCGGCGGTTTTCTTGATCCATGCGGTTTTAGGTTTTGTTACGTCGCTATGCCGCAACCGAGCCGGTCGCGCGATCCCCAGCCCGAGAAACCGCGAGCCGGCAGGAGTCCACGCGGTTCACCTGGCCCATACCGACACCAACGGAT
>JAYWDF010000384.1:0-1918 GCA_043779985.1 Akkermansiaceae bacterium
GGGATGGCGAAGTTGCTATATGACTACTGGTTCGTGCAGTATGATTTCCCGCTGAGCGCCGCCCAAGCCGCCGCCCTCGGCAAGCCCCGCCTCGCCGGCCAACCCTACCGCAGCTCCGGCGGCCCCATGGTCTATCACCCGCAACTCAAACGCGAGATCCCGGAAGGGTGGGAAGCTTCCTCCATCGGCGAAACCTTCAAAACAAATTTGGGAGGAACACCTTCCCGCAAAGAAGCCACCTACTGGAACCCGGGGGAAATCGCATGGTTGAGTTCGGGTGAAAAAGAACAGCTTTTCGTCAGCTCTCCGGACGAAACCATCAGTCGCAAAGGACTCGCCAATTCCCCCGCCACGCTCCTTCCGGCAGGAACCGTGATTCTATCCATCGTCCGTCACATCCGCGCCTCCATCCTCGCCATCGAAGCCGCCACCAACCAGTCCGTGCTCGGCATCAAGGAGACCGCAGACATCAAACACTGCTTCATCTATCCGTTCATCATGGGAGAGATCCCGCGATACATGATCCTGAGAACCGGCGCTCAACAACCACACATCAACAAGGGAACCGTCGATGAAACCCCGCTGGTCATCCCCGCGCCCGAAACCCTGAAAGCCTACACCGCCATCGCCGCCCCGATCTTCGAGCAGATCCAGAACCTCCACCAACAAAACCAAGAACTCACCGCCCTCCGCGACTGGCTGCTGCCCATGCTCATGAACGGCCAAGTTACGGTGAGTTAAACCCTTTTTTTAACCAACTTATTTCATGACTAACGAACGAAGCAAAGTATTCCGCGATGCGGTTCATGGATTGATTTCCCTCGATAGCGACCGGGATCTTCTGCTGGATCTTATCGATACCCCGGAGTTCCAGCGACTGCGGCGGGTTCGACAGTTAGGGGTCAGCAACCTGACCTATCCAGGAGCGGAGCACACCCGGTTTGCTCACAGTCTTGGGGTGCTGCACATCGCGATACGGATTCTGGAGACTTTGCGCCGGAGACACGGAAATGATGACCGAATCAAGAGTTGGTTGGATGGCAAGGGCAAGATCGTCAAGGCTGCGGCTCTTCTGCACGATCTGGGGCATGGGCCTTTTTCCCACATGATCGAGCGTGCATTCGGCTCCCATGGACGCCATGAGGAGGTGAGCAAGCGCATGATCGATGATCCCGAGTCAGGTGTTTTCAAAGCGCTTAATAAACACATGGGGTCGAGCGAGATCCAAGAAATCAAAAACCTGCTCGATTTCCACGAGCATCCGTTTCTTCACGACATCGTCAGCGGCAGTCTCGATGCGGATCGCATGGATTACCTTCTTCGGGATTCTCATTTCACCGGAGTCGCCTATGGGAGCTACGATATTGAGTGGGTTTTGAATAGTTTCTGCCTCGGGCTGGAGCCGAATCCGGACATCCCCACTACACCACCAAAGTTCCGGCTTTGTCTGGATAAAAAGCGCGGTCTTCATGCCGCCGAGCAAATGATCATCGCCCGGCTGCACATGACTATGCAGGTGTATGCTCACAAGACCACGCGCATGTGGGAGGCTCATCTGCTGCTACTGTTTGCCGAGGCCACTCGATTGGCGGAGACCGGGAAATTGCCAGCGGAGACACCGTCAGTCGTTCGTCTCTTCTTCGCGAAAAAGGGCGAGATTCCACGCACAGAGTTCCTCAAGCTCGATGAGCCAGCACTTCAGACCGCCATGGTGGTCTGGTCGCAGGCTGAGGATGGAAGCGACAAGCTTCGGGAATTCAGCGATTGCTACCTCCGCCGCCACCGAATCCTCCAGTATCAGACGCTTGAAGGCTCTGCTCAAGAGCCAGACTCAATTGCGATTCTTCGGAAAAAAATCGAGGAAAAGATCGGTCCAGAGGGAGTCGACTGGCTGCTGGACGAATATAAATTCACACCC
>JAYWDF010000385.1:0-5817 GCA_043779985.1 Akkermansiaceae bacterium
CAGAAGGCCACCCGCACCGGCAGTTACGAGGTCTTCAAGCAGTATGCGAAAAAGGTCAACGACCAGAGCGAAAATCTATCCACCCTGCGTGGTCTGATGAAGTTCCGCAGCAACCGCACCCCGGTGCCGATCGAGGAAGTCGAATCCATCGAGGCGATCACCAAGCGATTCAAGACCGGGGCCATGTCCTACGGCTCGATCTCGCAGGAAGCCCACGAGACTCTCGCCATCGCCATGAACCGCATCGGCGGCAAGTCGAATACCGGCGAAGGCGGCGAAGATCCGGAACGCTTCGTCACCATGGAAAACGGCGACAGCAAGCGCTCCGCCATCAAGCAAGTCGCCTCCGGCCGCTTCGGCGTCACCGGCGAATACCTGGTCAACGCCGACGAAATCCAGATCAAGATTTCCCAAGGTGCCAAGCCCGGTGAAGGCGGCGAGCTCCCCGGCTCCAAGGTCTATCCATGGATCGCCAAGGTCCGCTACTCCACTCCCGGAGTCGGCCTCGTCTCCCCTCCTCCGCACCATGACATCTACTCGATCGAGGATCTATCGGAACTCATTCACGACCTGAAGAACGCCAACACCCGCGCCCGCATCAATGTGAAGCTAGTAGCTGAAGTCGGCGTCGGCACGATCGCCGCCGGTGTGGCCAAGGCCCACGCCGACGTCATTCTGATCTCCGGTCACGACGGCGGCACGGGCGCTTCCCCGTCGTCGTCCATCTTCAATGCCGGCGCTCCCTGGGAGCTCGGCCTGGCAGAAACCAACCAGATCCTGCTGCTCAACGATCTCCGCAGCCGCGTGGTTTTGGAAACCGACGGCCAGCTCAAGACCGGCCGCGATGTCGCCATCGCCACCCTGCTCGGAGCCGAGGAATTCGGCTTCGCCACCGCGCCGCTCGTCACCGTCGGCTGCTTAATGATGCGCGTCTGCCAGAAGAACACCTGCCCGGTCGGCATCGCCACCCAGGATCCGGAGCTTCGCAAAAACTTCGAGGGCAAGCCGGAGCATGTCGTCAATTTCATGACCTTCATCGCCATGGAATTCCGCGAGATCATGGCCGAGCTCGGCTTCCGCACGATCAACGAGATGGTCGGCCACGTCGAGTGCCTCGACACTAACGAAGCAACCGAACATTGGAAAGCCAGTGGCGTGGACCTCACCAGCATTTTCCACAAGCCGGACGTCGGCGACAATGTCGGTGCCTATCAGCAAGTCGCCCAGGATCACGGCCTCAAGGACGCGCTCGACAACACCCACCTGCTGACCCTCTGCAAACCCGCCATCGAGCGCGGTGAGCACGTCCGCGTGGAACTGCCGATCATCAACGTCAACCGCGTCGTCGGCACCATCACCGGCAGTGAAATCTCGCGCAAATATGGCAGCAAGGGACTCCCGGAGGACACCATCGAGCTCAAGTTCACCGGCAGCGCGGGCCAGTCCTTCGCCGCATTCACACCTCCCGGCATGACCTTCCGTCTCGAAGGCGACGCCAACGACTACGTCGGCAAGGGCCTGTCCGGAGCCAAGGTGATCATCTATCCGACCAAGAACTCCCGCTTCAAGGCCGAGGACAACATCATCATCGGCAACGTCGCGCTCTACGGCGCGACCAGCGGTGAAGTCTACATCAACGGCCTCGCCGGCGAGCGCTTCTGCGTTCGCAACTCCGGCGCCTTCGCCTTGGTCGAAGGCATCGGCGACCACGGTTGCGAATACATGACCGGCGGCCAGGTCATCGTGCTCGGCGAGACCGGTCGCAACTTCGCAGCCGGCATGTCCGGCGGTGTAGCATACGTTTACGACATCGACGGCCTTTTCGAGAAGCGCCTCAACCACGAGATGGTCAATCTCTATCGCCTCATCGAGTGCGCCGACAAGGACATCAGCCTTGTGAAATCGACCATTGAAAAGCACGTCGCCTACACCGGTTCGCCCCGCGGCAAGTTCCTGTTGGAAAACTGGAATGCCGAGCTGCCGAAGTTCTTCAAGGTCCTCCCCCGTGACTACGAGCGGATGCTCGAAGCATTCCGGAAAGTCGAAGAACAAGGTCTCACCGGAGACGAAGCCTCCATGGCGGCCTTCGAGGAAAACCTCAAGGACCTCGCCCGCGTCGGCGGAAACTAACACGATGAATTAGGCCCTATGGGACCTATACCTCACCACAAAATACAAATTTAACATCATGGGCAAACCAACAGGATTCATGGAAGTACCTCGCGTCACCGACGCGGAAGCCGCACCGATCGAGCGCATCAAGAACTGGCGCGAGTTCAAGATTCATCCCGACGAGAAACAACAACGCGCCCAAGGCTCGCGCTGCATGGATTGCGGCACGCCTTTCTGCCACACCGGCCACATGGTCTCCGGTATGGCCAGCGGTTGCCCGGTGAACAATCTCATCCCTGAATGGAACGACTTGATTTTCCGCGGGCGTTGGAAGGAAGCGCTCCAGCGTCTCCACAAGACGAACAACTTCCCGGAATTCACCGGCCGCGTCTGCCCTGCTCCGTGCGAGGGATCCTGCGTCCTCAGCGTCATCGAGCCGCCCGTCACCATCAAAAACAACGAGTGTGCCATCATCGACCGCGGCTGGGCGGAAGGCTGGGTCGTCCCCCGCATCCCCGAGATCCGCACCGGCAAGAAAATCGCCATCGTCGGCTCCGGCCCTGCCGGGCTCGCCTGCGCAGATCAGCTCAACCAAGCCGGCCACACCGTCACCGTCTTCGAACGCGAAGACCGCATCGGCGGCTTGCTCATGTATGGCATCCCTAACATGAAGCTCGACAAGGAACTCGTCGTCCAACGCCGCGTGAACCTGATGGCGGAAGAAGGCATCGAATTCAAGACCGGCATCGCCATCGGCAAGGACGCCGAGTGGACCGCCGAGCGCCTGCGCAAGGACTTCGACTCCGTCGTCCTCTGCTGTGGAGCCACCGCCGGCCGTGACCTCTACATCGACAACCGCGATGCCGAAGGAGTCTTCATGGCGATGGAGTTTCTCACCACGAATACCCGTTATCAGCTCGACCACGAGTTCGACGGTACGAATCCGGCGCTCAACGCGACAGGCAAGGACGTCGTCGTCATCGGCGGTGGCGACACCGGCACCGACTGCGTGGGCACCAGCCTGCGCCACGGATGCAAGAGCGTGATTCAATTAGAAATCATGCCCCAGCCGCCCGAGAAGCGCGCGGCGAACAACCCGTGGCCCGAGTGGCCTAAGGTTTACAAAATGGACTACGGCCAGGAAGAAGCCGCCGCCATCCAAGGTCGCGACCCGCGCCATTACCTCGTCCAGACCAAGCGTTTCCTCAAAGACGCTGCGGGCAAACTCACCGGTCTCGAAATCGTCGAGATCGAGTGGGCGAAGGACGAACAAGGCCGTTTCAGCCCGCAGGACATTCCCGGCACGCTGCGGGTGATTCCTTGCCAACTCGCGCTGCTCGCCATGGGCTTCACCGGTCCCGAAAATGAAGTCATTCAGAAATTCGCCCTCGAAACCGACGCCCGCTCGAACATCAAGGCCGAGCACGGCAGCTTCACCACCAACGTCCCCGGCGTCTTCGCCGCTGGCGACGTCCGCCGTGGCCAGTCGCTCGTCGTCTGGGCCATCAACGAAGGCCGCGGGGCCGCGCGCGAGTGCGACCGCTTCCTGATGGGTTCCACCAACCTGCCGTAAAGCAGCTTCGTCAAAGCACAAGCGCCTTCAACATCAGCGATCCCGCCATTCCGGCGGGATCGCTTTTTTTGATGTGATGGCAGCCGATCGAATCACAGGGATCATCCTGTCAGGGGATTTCTGCACGATCACGGTTAAGCCCCCATGCAAAATGCCCCCTTGTGGATTCAAACCACATGACAATCGATTGAGCATCAGCACTTTAAACTGAACTTACATAACGGAACAAGTCCTGCAAAAGAGTTTGCAGAATCCCACCAAATCCATGTCATACCCACCACCCATCCACGGCAATGCAGAACAAGAAGAAGTGAGCACCGCTGCGGTCATCCCTCCGGACGGACCTCCGGCCCACGAAGATTTCACCATCGCGGAGCAGCTCGAATCCATCCGCTTTCCCGAAGAAGACCGCCCCGGCGAGGACTGCTTCCTCAATGAGGCTGGTGAAAAGCGCTGGGTCGGCACCAGCGAAGTGCAGCGCTTCATCCGCAGACTGGGTGCCGAGCATCCATCCAATTACTTCGTCAAGCATGGAACCAGCTGGCAGCAAGATCTCTTCAGCGGTTTCTAATTTCTATCCAATCGATCCACCGACATGAACTCCCAATCCACTCTCCAAACCGCCGAGAAGCTCAACGATCAGCTCTTACAAGCCGCTGAACCACTGCAACAAGCTGCGAAAAACGCCTACCGAACGGCCCGCGAAGAAGGCTGCCAGATGATTTCCGGTGCCAGCGAACGCATCCGCCAGAACCCTGTGCCAGTCGTAGTCGGTGCCGTGGCCTTCGGCATCGCCGTCGGCTGCCTCATCATGTCCGGCAGGCACACTCCTACTTTTCAGGAGCGCTACGTGGACGAGCCGGTGGCACAAGTCACCGACACGATCAACACTACCCTCGCCCGGCTCTACGAAACGCTTAAATTCTGGTAAATTATGATCCCTCTATCATCATCACCCGCCCGCTCCGTCACCATCGAGCAAGGGGTCTATTCCTTGGTGGCCGATGTGAAGCACAAGGCCTGCCAACACTACGAGTCCTGCGAGCAGCGGGTCCGGGAGTCGCCGGGAAAGGCAATCCTCGTGGCGGTGGCTGCCGGATACCTGCTGCATCGCCTGCCGGTGCGCTCGCTCTTGGTTGCCCAAGTCCGCTTACTCGCCGCATTGACTCCGCCGACCTTGTTTGCCTTCGGCGCCGCCAAGCTCTGCGAATTTCTCCAGAAACAGGCGCGGGAGACAGCTCCGACCTACCAGCGAACCACCCACGCTGGCGAACTGCACTGAGAGCGTTAGCCCGCCCTGAGGGGGACCTAACTAAAATCGCACTCAGGCGAAATAGGTGTCTTCGTGGGTATAGGGCGGCGAACAACAACAGAGGAATTGCAGTGCCACGAGTGCACGGATCCGGTGCCAGGACCCGGCCGGAATCAGAATAGCATCGCCCGGAACGACCTCGCGCTCGATTCCGTCGATTTCCATCATCCCGCGGCCGGCGGTGAGGTAGTAGAACTCCTCGCTGAGGCGGTGGTAGTGCCGCTCGATTTCTGGGCCGGCCGGCAGGCTGGCTTCGGCGAGACTTTGGTTGCGCACCGAAGCATTGGTTAGATCCAGCAAGCTGCGGATCGTCGAGCCGTCCTTGGTGGTGAATGGCGCTTGCTGCTCACGGTTGCGGATTTCCATACCCAGAGCGAATCACCGAACGCTGAGAAGATCAACCGGCGACGCGGGAAGTTTCCATCTTAGCCGTTGTGCGATGCCTTACGCCGGGTATTTTGGACGCCAGTGAGTCAGCGCGTCGTCATTCCCGAATTACTCGACTATTTGCCAGGAAGCCATCCAGACGCGCAGCGCAGCCGGCAGGATCTGCGGCGGATCAATGCGCTGATGGGCAACGAACGCTGGATTTTCCGGACAATCCGCCGATTTCACCAGACCGCAGAACGTGGCATCGTTGAGATCGGTGCGGGCGATGGAATGCTCTGCCAAAAGCTCGCCCGCCAATTCCCAACCACCCGGGTGGATGCCTATGATCTCTCAGCAGCACCGGAAGGCCTCGACCCGATGGTGCGATGGCATCAGGGAGACCTCTTCACACAAGCCCCGCCGAAGCCCGGCGGCGTGTTGATCGCCAATC
>JAYWDF010000386.1:0-1914 GCA_043779985.1 Akkermansiaceae bacterium
TCGCTGATTGATGGCGTCCGCTCGCTCGGCAACGCCAATCAACTTGGCTACAGCTCCACCTGGTACAGTGGCAATCGTGAAGCCAGAAATTGGCTCACTCCGTCCGGCAGCCGCCGCATGGACCTCGTGGGCTTTAACTATCACCACTCGCTTGCGCCTCTGCTCCCGAAGAGCGTGTTCCGTAAGGAGCTCCAGATCTTCAAACAAGCCTATTGGAAAGCCTGGAACGGGAATTCGAATCTGTCGGATCATTCAAGAGGATACTTCCCCACCGAGATGGCCTTTTCCGAGACGATGATCGATGTGCTTGCCGAGGAAGGCTACCAATGGTCAATCGTTGCCAGCCACCACCTCAGTCGCACCTGTCCCACTTACATGAGTCAGGGGAATATCTCGAACAACCGCGGGATATTCTCAAGCCTTCCTAACAAAGCTGACCAGCTTGGTCCCTCACCCGCCACGGGGTGGTGGTACGGTCAGCCGAATCCGGGAAACGCCGCATGGAATGTCTCGCCGTTCGCCTATCAACTTCACAAAGCCAACTATGTGAATCCGGGCACAGGTGTGTCGTCTTCGATCATCCTCGTCCCGTCCGACGATGTGCTTTCCTACCGCTTTGGCTACGCCCAGGAGGGCATCGGGCAGATTCAGACGAGCATTGCGCCCTTCGCCACGGATCCCGCCCGGCCGGTGATGGTCATGCCATCCACCGACGGCGACAACGCGTGGGGCGGTGGTTCCTCATCGTGGTTCGAAGCTACGCCTGCGTTTTTCAACGCGGCAGGCAGCGCGGGATACGGACAGAGCGCGGTGCAGGATTTCGTCAATGCCCACGGTGCCGCAGCGGACAGCGTCCACATCGAGGATGGTGCGTGGATTTTCCCGGAGTCCTGTTATGGCTCCGCAAATTTTTTGAAATGGATCGAGCCTCCGCTCGCGGCCACTTCCGCCACCCGCTACGCAAACACGATGGCGGATTTGGAAACTCCCGGGTTTGCCTTGAAATTCTGGTCCTGGGCACCCGTCATCACCGGTGCGAATTGGTGTGAAACCGCTGAACAAATCTGGCGCGATGAAACGTCGGGAAACACCGTGGAAGCTTGGAAAATTCAAGCTCCTTACGACTGGAACGGCGCTTCAAGCAACGCTAACGAGGTGGAGCTGGCGTGGCACATCTATCTCCACGGGCTCGACTCGGGTTTCAACTACTACGGCGGTCTCGGCAACGACGATGAAATCAAGGCGGCTCTCGCCACCACCCGTGCGATCCAGAAACTTCAGCCATGGATGACCGCTACCCGCCGCAGCAATGACCGCACACCGCCGTCTGTGCTCAAGCCTCAGCGCTATCCCTACAACCCGGGAACATGGAACTTCGGATGGTTCAATCGCAACCCGCCGACGGATAACTCCTATCAAAAATTGCTGCCTTCCGAATTTTATGTTTGGACGCATGCTTACGATATCTCAGGAATCAATCATGTGGATTTGAAGGTCCGCCTTGATCAAGACGGTTCCAACTCACTCGCGACGACGGAGAACGAAACCTACGCCGGTGGTTCCGGTGTCGGCTCATGGATCAGCATCCCGATGACCAAGCGCGTTCTGCCAAACACCCAGTCTTCGCTCAACGCCGCCGCTAACAATAGCCAGATCAACTATTTCATCACCCCGCCTGAGCTGGCGGACTACTATTTCGCAAAAGTCAGTCACTCGAATCTTCCCAGTTTGAGGGGCAAGCTTGTCGACTATTATATCGAAGCCACTGACAGCCGGAACAACGTGCAGAAGACCGATATCCAACACGTCTTCGTCGAAGATGACGGCTTGGGCGGCGTTGCCGAGGCCGTGCCGAATGCCCCGGCGAATCTATCCGCCGGGGTGATGGGTGCCACCAGTATTTCTCTGGTGTGG
>JAYWDF010000387.1:0-1913 GCA_043779985.1 Akkermansiaceae bacterium
ACAAATTGCCAGATTGAATTCCAGCTATAATATCCCACGCAGCTACGATGAGCGCAAACGGGACGCAATCATTCAGGTGGTGGAGCAGAGGAAAAAAGATGTGCTGTCCGAATCATTAGGACAGGTCGTCGCAGTCCCCCAAAACGTCCTTCGCTTCCTCAAGGAGAACCGACTTTTGGCCAAATCCCCGAGGAACTCCCACAGGCAGCGGATTGCTGCAATTAAGCAGTGTTTCTTCGGCTCACCAGCACCGGTTTTCCCTAGCCTATCCTTTCGGCACCTTCGGTTTCCATTGGACGACATTCGTGGTTGAACTTATGATCATCCGCAAACCACGGCCTACCCGGATCGACTTGCCCGCGATTTTGCCGCAGAATTCCGCGATGCCGCGTGGTTTCCCATCCAGCAGTTGCCACCTAAAACCCACTGGCTGCTCTATCCGGCGGTTTGGAGATTGCAGTTTGGCGGTAGAATGGAAAAAATCACCGCCCTCCCCGGTAATCCCATGCGCCCGATCCGCTGTCTTCTCGACCCTCCCTGGTGGGTGGGGCTCGGCATTTTCATGGCCGGCAATCTCTCTCCTGAATTACCCTGCATGGGTCCGTTTAGCGAATTTGAGAAACTCAGGAAGAAATCTCTGATCCAGAGTTTCTACTGGATCTAGGACTTCAACGATTACTTCAAAGAGATTTTCGATAGATTTGTATAGATTAATTGCTGACTGATCATTCAACAATCCTTCATTTTTCCATTTGGCAACACGTTGATTTTCGACCATTACTTCGAAATAGGCATGATTGATTTTACCTTCGCTAATAACCTTGCCTTCTGAATTTGAGTTTAGTGGCCGCAAAATAGTCGGCAAGACTGGCAAGACGGCCAAAAAAAGATGGGCGGAATCCAGATTCTCAAAGTTTTCGCCTAACACTCCAACTTCCGAAGGATCTGAATGGTTTTGGCACTGCCATTTATTCTCAGATTTCACTACATTCGCGAAATCAAACCAACTACCATTCCTAGATCCCCAACCATCAATTCCTAGGCGTGATGGTTCCTCTATTGTTGGATTGGCATTTTTCATGATTGTCACCAAAAGACCAGGATCTCGATTGATGAACCACGGGTGTGGAATCGATACTGCCAACTTGATGAAACCCATTGGAGCGCTCATGCCCTGCCTGCTGCGGAATATTTTTGGGTCAAGAAGCCCTTTGTCCGATGGATCTCCATCATAATCCCAGATGCTTGGGCAGCTTACTTCTTTGTCTCCTGACCAGCGCCGGATATCATCCGCCGATGCCAAATCAATCCACAACTTTTCTGGCATGCCCGCCTCAGAGGGTTTCTCAACATCGCAACAACTTCCGTTGGCGTGCCGACCTCTTAGCTTAAACGCGAGCCCATGAAGTGCCCACGTCATCTTGGCAAAGAGTTTGATATTTTCGGGGATTTCCATAATTTATATTGATAGATTTTCGCTAACCGGCAATCTGGAGACTCTCGACCGCTGCGAGTTCGGTGTCGGTGTCTTCTTCGTAGTCGAGGAGGAATTCACAGGCGATGGAGAGGTCGGGCCAGCCGGAGGCGGCGAGCACGGCGCGGTCCAGACCGGGACAAGGATGCAGGCAATGGAACTCTACGGCAAGTTCAGTAGTTCGAGTGTTTTTGAGTCAGGGTGGCCGTTGAAGAATTTGTCGATAACGCGGGTGAAGACGGAGTCGGGTGGCGAGACGGCAGAGAAGAGAGTGGCGGAGGAGCGGAGTTTCAGGTCGTCGGGGAAACCTAGGATCTCAGTGGCGGTTTTGCCATCGACGGCAAGCAGCGCCTCGCAGCACTCGGTGAGGCGTTGTCCGAGCACCGGATGTTCCAAATAGTCGCTAGGCTCCTCGCGACTCTTGATGGCGTAGAAGTTC
>JAYWDF010000388.1:0-1912 GCA_043779985.1 Akkermansiaceae bacterium
GCATCAAGCACGTTTTCTCACGGATCGACCCGCAGGGGATTCACGTCCGCTCGTTCAAGAAGCCGAGCGAGGAGGAGCTGTCCTACGACTTCCTCTGGCGGGTGCATTCCAAGGTGCCGCACCGCGGGCAGTTGGTCATTTTCAACCGCAGCCACTACGAGGACATCGTCGCCGTGCGGGTCAAGAAAATCTACCCGGACGAAGTCTGGAAGCGCCGCCAGCGCCACGTCGTCGAGTTCGAGCGGATGCTCGCGGAAGAGGGGACGACGATTGTTAAAATCTTTTTGCACATTTCCAAGGACGAGCAAAAACGCCGCTTGGAATCGCGTCTGGCAGACCCGGTCAAGCATTGGAAAATCAATCCGGACGATCTGGTAGACCGCGCCCGCTGGGACGATTTCATGGCGTCCTACGAAGACGTGATGGCAAAGACCTCCACCGAATTCGCACCGTGGTATGTGGTGCCCGCCGACCGCAAGTGGTACCGCAATCTCTGCGTCGCCCGGATCATGCTCGACACCCTCAAGAAGCTGAACATGGAGTATCCTGCGATCAACTGGGATCCGAAGACGATCAAGATCGAGGATTGACCGGCGGTCTTTTGCCCCGCGCGAAGGGCAGCGCCAGCAGGAAAAAGAACACCAGCGCGATCGCCTGCATGCCGAACAAATACCACGGCCAAGGCCCGAGCTGGTCGATCAGGCTGGGATTGTCCGGTGGCCGCGAGGCGAAGGCGAAATTGCTGCCGAGCAGGCGGTTCACCGTCATCGCGAAGGCCAGATAGATCAACGACCAGCCGTAGATTTCCAGCGGTCCCTTCCAAATCGGTTGTCGTGGGCGCCAACCATCCACCATCGGCAGATAGAGAGCGGCCGCCACGATGGCGAAGTGCTGGATGAAGAACATCACGAATGGCAGATGCGGAAATCCGACGGTGAGCGCCGGCGTGAGCAGCGCCTGCAGAGTCGCGGCAAGTCCCCAGAAATAGGTCATCGCACACAGCAGGGGGCGCTTGGTAAGCAAGGCCAGGCCCGCCGTGATGGTTGCCACGTCGCAAAGTTGAAAGGGCAGATAGTTATCGATGGATTTCTCCGCCGCCAGCGACCACCACGCCGCCAAGGTGAGCGGAAAGGCCGTTAAATTGAGCACTGCCAACAGCGCCGCCGCCCGGTTACTGCCGTTCCCGCCGCGCCTTCCGACCCATAGAAAGCCCGCGGTCACCGCCGTGCCGATGCCGAGTGCGATGAAGTGCTCGGAGGAAAACGGGTGGAACGGATGAGGCATGGTGGGGTAAATGCTGAAAACTGAAAATCTGAGAAGCTGAAATGGAGAGGACGAGGTCACCGGGATTCTACTCTCTAACTATGGGTTCGTTTCCTTGCGTCGCGACTTCGTGGTCAACGCCCTCATCGGTCTCCGATCTCAGCCATCGCCGGCTTCTGACCTTGGAAAACCTCGCGGGCGATCGCTTGGACCTCCGCATCGGTGACAGCCATGACCTTGGCCCGCCACTCCGCAGGGGAGGGGATGTGGCCGAAGTCCAGCACTCCTTCCCCCGCCCACGCGGCGTGGGAGCCGGTGGACTCGAAGGCGAGCTTGCTCTGGGCGATGGTCAGGCGTTTCGCGCGGTCCAGCTCGCCGGGACGCGGGCCCTCGGTCACGAGCGCGTCGATTTCCCGATAGATGCAGGCCAGTGCCTCGTCGCGCGATTCCGGGTCCAGCCCGGCGCTGATTTCAAAGGCTCCGGTGTCGTGGAAAAACGTCACGTCGCTGCTGATCTGATAGCAGAGCCCGCGTTCCTCACGGAGTTCCAGAAACAAGCGCGAACTCGCGGTCTCGCCTAACATCGTGCTCAGCAGGCGCAGCGCGTGCCGCGATTCCGAGTGCAGGCCCGGTGTGTGCCAGGCGAGCG
>JAYWDF010000389.1:0-5801 GCA_043779985.1 Akkermansiaceae bacterium
CACCCCGAAAAACCAAAATCAAATTAAGCGCCGGGTGTCATGAATCCTGGCGCAACGACTCACCCCCTCCGGTGTCATTTATCATTGGCGCAATACGAATCGTGCCACATCAGCCATTGATTTTCTTCCGGTAGGCCAAGGGACTCATGCCGACAGCTTGCTTGAACTGCCGAGAAAATGAAGATTGATCGGAATAACCGCAGGAAAGTGCGATTTGGGCGATGGCTTCATCGTGGGCGGAGAGGCGCTGGCAGGCGGCGTCGATGCGGACTTTGACAAGGTATTGCCCGGCGGTGACGTGAAATAACGAGCGAATGCGCTGATCGAATTGATAGACCGAGAGCCCTGCCATTTCTGCGAGCCCCGGAAGACGCAGGGCCTCGTCATAATGACGGTGAATGTAGTCAATGGCTCCAGATAACGCGGCGAAGTCCTCGCCTTGTTCACCCGGCGAATGCAGGTCCCGCGAGATGCCACAAATTCCAGTGACCTTGCCGCCTTTCCCCATGATCGGTTCCTTGAAGGTAAGGCACCACCCACGGCTTCCTCCGGCGTAGAGGTGAAGCTCGAGATGATCACGGATGGCCCTCCCATTCCGCAGGATTTCCCGATCTTGGAGCGCAAACGCCTTCCCAAGAGGTGCGGGAAACAGCTCTTCTGCGGTGAGCCCGAGAGCGGCCTCCTTGCAAGCCAATCCGCATCGCGAGGCGAGCGTATCGTTCACCGCCATATAGCGACCCTCTGTGTCTTTGACGAAGAAGACGATGTCTGGAACGCCATCGAAAAGCCGATCCACGGGCAGGAGCCCGTCGAGGGATTCAAAGAACGATTGGTGAAGTGATGCGGCCTTGCTCATGGTAGCTTCCGGGGCGCGCTTTTCCTATACGAATTCGGAAGCCCCCGCTAGGGCATTCGCCAAGACCGCGATGGTATATGTCATGGAGATCATGAGCCACGCGACACTTCACGTCATCGATTCGCATACGGAAGGTGAGCCCACGCGGGTCGTCATTTCCGGCGGGCCGGATTTGGGAAATGGCACGATGGCTGAAAAAGCGCGACGCCTGCGCGACGAGCAAGACTGGCTCCGCAGCGCGGTGTGCAACGAACCCCGCGGTCACGAGGCGATGGTTGGCGCGCTGATTTGCGAGCCCCATGCGGCGGATTGCGCGTGCGGCGTGATTTTTTTCAACAACCTCTCGACCCTGAACATGTGCATCCACGGGACCATCGGCCTGGTCGTAACCCTCGCACATATGGGAAAAATCGGCCCCGGCGCGCACCGAATCGACACTCCGGTCGGCGTCGTGGTGGCCACCCTTCACCACGATGGATCCGTCGAAGTCGCCAATGTCCCGAGCTATCGAACAGCCGCCGCCGTCGCGGTCGATGTCCCCGGCTGGGGCACCGTTCATGGCGACATCGCGTGGGGCGGGAATTGGTTTTTCCTCATCGAGAACCAAGGCCCACCCGTGGATTTCTTGAACCTCGAAGCGCTTACCAATTTCACCTGCCTCGTCCGCCAGGCGCTCCAAGATCATGGGATCCGCGGTGACAGCGGCATGGAAATCGACCACATCGAAGTCTTCGCCCCGCCCGGTGATCCGTCGCTCGCAGACAGCCGGAATTTTGTTCTCTGCCCAGGCAAAGCCTATGATCGCTCGCCCTGCGGCACCGGCACCAGCGCCAAGCTCGCCTGCCTCCATGCTGCCGGAAAACTCGAGCGCGGCCAGATTTGGCGACAAGCCAGCATCCTCGACACCGTCTTCCAAGGCAGCGTTGACGAGCTTCCGGACGGCAAAATCACTCCCCGCATCTCCGGTCGGGCTTGGGTGAATGGCGAGGCCACTTACTTTTTCAATCCCGCCGACCCATTCCGTAACGGCATACCCACACGATTATGATGAACATCCAATGGAAGGGCGTCATGCCCGCCACACTGACCCAATTCAACGCCGATCTCACCATCGACCACGGCCTCATGGCCGACCACGGCCAATGGCTGATAGCGAACGGTTGCACTGCCGTCGTCTGTCATGGATCGCTCGGCGAGGGCGCCACGCTTTCCTTCGAGGAGAAACTCGCACTGCAAAAGACCTACGTCGCCGCGCTGTCTAACACACCCGTTATTCCCGGCGTCGCCGCGCTTTCCACCAAGGAAGCCGTCGACATCGCAAAGGCCGCCAAAGACAACGGCTGCCGCGGCCTGATGGTCCTGCCACCCTATCTCTATTCCTCCGACTGGCGGGAAATGAAGGCGCACATGAAAGCCGTCATCAGCGCCACCGATCTTCCATGCATCATCTATAACAACCCGGTCGCCTACAAAACCGACTTCACCCCGGTGCACATCAAGGAACTCGCCGATGAGCTCCCGAACGTCGCCGCTGTGAAGGAATCCTCTACCGACGCCCGTCGCATCGCCGGGATCCGCGAACTTTGTGGCGACCGTGTGGCACTCGGTGTCGGCGTCGATGATTGCGCGCTCGAAGGCGCGGCGATGGGTGCAAAATTCTGGATCACCGGCGTCGGCGATGCATTTCCGGCCTACAACGTGAAGCTCTGGGACCTCGCCACCCACGGGAAAATTGAGGAGGCCATGCCGCTCTATCACTGGATGCTGCCGATGCTGCGGATGGACACCGTCGTGAAATTCGTCCAGCTCATCAAACTCCAACAGAATCTCGCCACCGGCGGAAAGCTCGGCAACAACCGCGTCCGTCCGCCGCGCCTCGAACTCGTCGGTGCCGAGCTCGCCGAAGCCACCGCCATCATCGAAAAAGCCCTCGCGACCGCTCCTGAAGTCGATTAAGCGTGGCTGGAGCGTCTCGCTCCAGACCGTTGCAGGGGGCGTCTCGCCCCCCCTGTCTTCAATTCAACCCTATTCCCATGATCACTCCACTCCTCGGCACTTCCTTCATCGGCCACTCCCGTTCCACCGGCACCGAACCTTGCGGCAATGCAGTGCAACCCGGCACCGGCACCTTGCTGGACCCCCCCTACCTCAGCGCCACGCCCGAGGAAGTGGAACACGCCATGGCCCTCGCCGCCGCCGCGTTCCCGGCTTACTCAAATCAATCCGGCCAAACCCGCGCCGGCTTCCTCCGGGCCATCGCCCTCGAAATCGAGAGCGTCGTCGATGACATCGTCGAACGAGGCCAGCTTGAAACCGCGCTTGCCGAACCCCGCCTCCGCGGCGAAACCGACCGCACCACCGGCCAGCTCCGGATGTTCGCCAATCTCATCGAAGAAGGTTCGTGGGTCGATGCCCGCATCGACCGCGCCGATCCCGACCGCAAGCCGATCCCGAAAGTCGACCTCCGCTCGATGCAGCGTCCGTTAGGCACCGTCGCCGTTTTCTGCGCCAGCAATTTCCCAATGGCCTACTCCGTCGCCGGTGGAGACACCGCTTCCGCACTGGCATCCGGTTGCCCGGTCGTCGTCATCGCCCACGCGTCTCATCCGGGAGTCGCGGAAATCGTCGCGAATGCCGTGATCCGCGCCGCCAAACTTACCCGCATGCCGGAAGGCGTGTTCTCCGTGCTCTACGGCGGTGGTCGCAAGGTCGGCCAAGCCGTCGTCGGCCACCCGGTCATTCAAGCCGTCGGCTTCACGGGTTCCCGCGCCGGTGGCACCGCACTGATGGATACCGCGGCCAAGCGCAAGCAACCCATCCCTGTCTACGCGGAGATGAGCTCGGTGAACCCCATCGTCATCCTCCCCGGTGCGCTCGAGCGCGGCGAGGAAGCGCTGGCCGAGGTATTCTTCGGATCGCTCACCCTCGGTGTCGGCCAGTTTTGCACCAATCCCGGCCTCGTGTTCATGCCCAATGACGCAGGTAAGAAATTTCTATCAAAACTCAAATCCTTGGTCGAAGCCGGATGTCCCGGCATGATGCTCAACGCCGGAATCTGCCAATCCTTCGCCGATTCCAAAGCCGCCGTCGCCTCGGCTGCCGGCGTCGAAACCCTCGCCCGCTCCGCCACCGAAGCCGGTCCCGGCCAAGGCGCACCCGCCGTTTTCACCGTCTCCATCGGCGACTTCCTCGCCAACGAATCCCTCCAACACGAAATGTTCGGCCCTGCCACCTTGATCGTGCGCGGAACGTTGGAGGAAATCGAAGCCGCCATTCCGTACCTCGAAGGCCAGCTCACCGCCAGCCTTCACGCCACCGATGCGGAACTCGCCGCTCACAGCAGCCTCGTTCACGCCCTCCAACAGCGCGCCGGCCGCCTCATCTTCAACGGCTTCCCCACCGGCGTGGAAGTCTGCAACAGCATCGTCCACGGCGGCCCCTTCCCCGCGACCTCGGATGGGCGTAGTACTTCCGTCGGCACCATGGCCATCTTCCGCTTCTGCCGCCCCGTCGCCTGGCAAAGCTTCCCCGACGCAGCGCTGCCCGCGGAACTTCAAGAAGCGAATCCGCTCGGCATCAAGCGGATCGAGTGAGGGACATCTCTTCCACGCGGATGCCAGCGAACCAAAGGTTCCAAGGCTAAAAATGAAGTCTACCCGTTCGGTATACGGCTTGGTCTTCAAACCACCGTTGACCAGACCCACTCCCCTAGTCTCACTCCGCGAGGCGGATGATCAGGCGTCCGGGTTCGATCTTGAACTCTTCCACGCCGGGGACCTTGCCGGTTTTCCCGCCGCCAAGAACGTCGCTTAACAAATCATGGCCCTTGAGTCCGGCGAGCCAATCGTTAGGAAGGGACACGCCCCAAATCGTCACGTCATCCAGGATAAAGCTCGCCTTGCCGGGGACATCGCTGACGAGAAACCGTGCGCGGGCGCGGAAGTGCTTGCCACCCACGATGGGCAGATCCCGATCTAGATCCGTTTCGACACGGGCGTGGATCGCGTTCGTCACCAGTTCAAAGCTGACGGTTTTTCCCAAATCCGTATTCTCATTCAAGAGGCCGTTGAGTTCGCGCTCGGTGAGGATGATCTCCTTGGAACCCTTTTCATATTTGGCCTCGGCCGGCTTCTGGATCGCCTCGACCTTCGCTTCCACCGCGGCTTTTTCCTGCACGCTGAGTTGCACCGGCTGGATCGGGCGATTGTACCACCACCACCAGAGTCCGCCGAGGACAAGCAGCAAAATGACCAAGCCGATTAGGCCTTTCACGAGGCAAGAGTTGCCGCTTGTCGGAGGAGCCGGAGGAGTGGGGGTTTCGGACATGGGTGATTCTTTATGATGAAAATTCTGAAATGAAAAGACCGCAGTCGGGCCACGCTCAATGCGCCGCGAGCCAGTTCGGGCCGGTGCCGGAGCTTACTTCGATGGGGACACCGTGGGGCAGCGGAAGCGCGGTCTTCATGGCGGTGAGTATCTTAGGCACGAGTTCCTCCTGCTCGTCGAGCGCAAGGTCGAAGACCAGTTCATCGTGGACTTGGAGCAGCATCTTCGTTTGGTACGAGCTCTCCCGTATCAAGGACGCAATGCGGATCATCGCAAGTTTGATCATGTCCGCGGCGGTGCCTTGGATCGGCGTGTTGATCGCGGCCCGCTCGGCATTCCCTCGAAGGTTTTGGTTGCCTGAATTGAGATCGGGGAAATAGCGGCGGCGGCCGCTGAGGGTCTCGACGTAGCCAGCCTCACGGGCCTCATTGACCGTGCGGTCCATAAACTCGCGGATGGCGGGGTATTCGCGGAAATAGGCGTCGATAATGTTAGCAGCTTCCGTCCGCGGGATAGCGAGACGCTGGCTGAGGCCGAAGGCGGAGATGCCGTAGATGATGCCGAAGTTCACCATCTTCGCGGTGCGGCGCATGTCGGAGGTCACATCCTCCGGCTCGAT
>JAYWDF010000390.1:0-5800 GCA_043779985.1 Akkermansiaceae bacterium
TCGCCGCCCTCGCTGATTCCACGCGCAGTCTTGAAGACCGCTCCCGCGCCTACCTCGCCGTGAACTGCTCGCATTGCCACCAGCAGGACGGCATCGCCAGCAGCCCGTGGACCACGAAAGCCAGCTTTCCCACTTCGAAAACCCGCATCATCAACGGCGGCCTCAACACCAACTTCGGCGACCGTGCGAACAGAGTCATCGCCCCGGGCGATCCCGCCCACTCGATGATCCTCAAGCGCCTGAAAGGCGACGGCGTGCCCCGGATGCCGATGGGCAGCACCGGCCCGATTGACCAAGCCGGCATCGACCTGATCACCGAATGGATCAAGGCCGGAGCTCCCGCAGCGAAGTAGTCCCTCTCCCATGAAAGCCCAAATCACCCTTCTTGTCGCCGTGCTCGCGCTTTACCACGCGGCCGCGGAAACGCCGTCGCCACTTGCGGGGCATGATTTTTTCTACGCCGGCGAGGCCAAAACCCAAGACATGTATCTCGTCAGGAAGGGCGAAATCGTCTGGAGTTTCCACAATCCTGGAAGCCGTGGCGAGATCAGCGACGCAGTGCTTCTCTCCAACGGCAGTGTCCTCTTCGCCCACCAGTTCGGCGTCACATGGATCGATTCCGCGAAAAAGGTGATTTGGAACTACGACGCTCCCGAGGGTTGTGAAACCCATACCGCCCAACCGATTGGAAAAGAACGGGTCATTTTCATCCAGAACGGCCCCGAGCCCAAATGTGTGGTGGTTAACATCCTCACCGGTAAAACCGAGCGCGAATTCCCGCTCCGGGTGGGCAATCCGAAAAGCACCCACGGTCAGTTCCGCCATGCGCGGCTCACTGCGGCCGGAACCTTGCTGGTGGCCCACATGGATCATGCGAAGGTTTCCGAATACGACGAGCACGGCAACGAACTCTGGACGACCCCGTTCCCCAGCCCCTGGGCCGCCGAGCGGCTGGCTAACGGAAACACACTCGTCACCGGCACCAAGCTGATCCGCGAGGTCAACCCAGCCGGAGAAGCCGTCTGGGAGTGCAATCCAGCCGATCTGCCGGAGCACGAAATCAAGGGGTTCCAGATCGCCGCCCGGCTCCCGAATGGCAATACCTTGGTTAACAATTGGGTCAACTCGTGGGACGGCCCCGTCGATCCAGCCGCCACTCCGGCCCAAGCGCTTGAAATCACTCCGGCGAAGAAAGTCGTTTGGACGTTGAAGGCCTGGGCGGCTCCCACGGATCTCGGCCCCGCCACGACGCTTCAGATCCTCGATTTCCCATCAGTGCCTGAGGACGTGCATTTTGGCGAGATTCACTAACGTGATCAAACGGCCATTCCCCGCTGCATTTTCAACATCCGCGAATCCACTCCAAAACATGACCATCTCCGCCTTGCTCCATGTCGCCGTAATTTGCTCCGACTATGGCAAATCCAAGCGCTTTTACTCCGAGGTGTTGGGTTTCAAAATTCTATCGGAAGTCTATCGCGCGGAGCGGGATTCGTGGAAACTCGATCTCCAGATCCCGGGCGGGGTCCAGATTGAGCTCTTCTCGTTCCCGGCGGTGCCGGCCCGCCTCTCCTACCCAGAGGCCTGTGGGTTGCGACATCTGGCGCTCCAAGTGCGCGACTTGGACGGGGATGTGGCCGAGCTAACGACCAAGGGGGTGAATGTCGAAGCGATCCGACTGGACGGGCTGACAGGGAAACGGTTTACGTTTTTTGCCGATCCGGACGGATTGCCGATCGAGCTTTATGAACAATGACGGGGGTGCGGAATCCGATCCGCACGCGCCCAAGTCGCCTCACTCTTCCTCGAACTTGCGGGTGATGAGGTCACCGAGCGCTTCGAGAGCGGCTTCC
This sequence comes from Akkermansiaceae bacterium, assembly GCA_043779985.1. GTDB lineage: Bacteria > Verrucomicrobiota > Verrucomicrobiia > Verrucomicrobiales > Akkermansiaceae > Luteolibacter. Next base: position 1,854 of record JAYWDF010000390.1, read on the forward strand.
GCATCGGAGCCGTCCGCGCTGATGGAGATAATTGATCCGTTACCTGCGGCGAGCATCATGAGACCCATGATGCTCTTGCCGTCGACTTCTTCACCGTCTTTCTCCACGAAGATATCCGCCTGGAAGCGATTGGCCGTTTTGACGAATTGCGCAGCGGGCCGGGCATGGATGCCGAGCTTGTTGAGGATGGTGTAGTCTTTTTGGGCCATGGGAAGTGGCTTGCGCCGGGCGCAATGTAGAAAGTGAAACGGACGGCTCCAAGGTTAAAATTGTGGAAGAATGCACAACACAACGACGGCCGGAAAACCAAAGAGCCAGCCCGGTTTCCCGGGCTGGCTCTTTGGCAAGAAAGGTCTTAACGACCGATCAAGGAAGCAGATTGATCGCGCGGGATTGCTTGATCGCGTTGTTGATCTTACGATGCAACTTGGCGGAGACTCCGGTAACGCGGCGTGGCAGGATTTTTCCGGTTTCGGTCGTGAACTTGGTGAGAAGCTCAGGATTGGTGGCGACGACTTGGTCAGCAGGAATGTCGTGACGACGACGCGTCATTCTGCGGTTCGCCTTACGGAAATTGATACGGCGCTGGATTGTTTTTGGCTCGGACATGGGAAATGTGGGCGGAGTTCGCGGTTTAGCGGAGTTCGCGGTGAAGGGTACGGCGCTTGAGGAAGTGATTGAATTTCACTTTCTCGAGACGACCTGGGGTGCGAAGGCTCTTTTTGTTACGTGTGGTGACGTAGCGTGAGGTCGGCTTGCCCTCGGCTTTCGCTTCGGTGCATTCTAGGATAATAATCTCGCGTGACATGAGTAGGAACTTGGGGGGCGGACTTTGCTTTAATCGTCGTCTTCGTCAAGAGAAACTGTCTCAGAATCTTCATCATCGGCATATTTTCCTCCACTGAAGCCAACTTCGTTGGATGGACGGAAGCGCCGATTGCCATATTCCTTCTCCCATTGGGCCTGACATTCGACGGTGAGACGGGCAAAAGGGATGGCTTCGAGACGGGCTTGAGGAATCTTGCGGGCGGACATTTCACAAATGCCGTAGGAGCCTTGCTTGATGCGGTAGAGGGCTTGCTCGATTTCGTAGAGTGCGTCCTGCTCCTTCGCGAGGACGGAAAGAGCAAAGTCGCGGTCGTAGGCATCGCTGCCGGCGTCGCCTTGATGCTGGCCACTGCCGGACGCTTCCGAACCTTCGGGGGCATTGCGGATGGTGTCGCGAGCCATTCCGGAGACGGCGTCCACGAGGTCGTCACGGAGATCGAGCAAACGCTGGCGCTGCTTCTGAACGAAGGAGGCGCTGTGGGTGCCATTGCTACCGGGTGTCACCGGGCCGTCGGCATGGGCGGGGGCGGCCTTGGGTGGAACGAAAGGCGGCCGGACCGGCGCGGGAGGCGCGGGGAAATCGACGACGGACGAGCGCGGCTTGACAGCCGGGATCTTCTTCGCGGGAGGCGCAACCTTGGCTGGAGCCTCGACCTTGACGGGTGCGGCTTCCACTTCCTTGGCTGGTTTTGCGGGAGGGGTAAGCTTTTTGACGGAAGCCTCGGCAATCGCCTTCTTAAGCGGAAGTGACTTTTTCGCAGGCGCTGGCTTCGCGGCAGCCTTCACCACGGGTGCTGGCTTCTTGGCTGCGGGCGCTGGCTTTTTCACCGCGGGCGCTGGCTTTTTCACCGCGGGCGCCGGCTTTTTCACCGCGGGCGCTGGCTTTGAGGACTTGACGGCAGGTTTCGCGGTACCCTTGGGGGCAGCAGGTTTTGATTGATTGTTCTTCGCGGCCATGGCGCAGAGGTGAGGAATGCGGGTGATAAAAACTGGATCCGCCGACCCCGAAATAAAATCGCGGGCGTGTGACGAGCGCGGTGGGTTAGCCCGTGAACTACAGTCCATCAAGCCGAAAGTTTACCGTTTGCAAAATAAGTGAATCGATAGGTTTTCGGCAGGAGGCTTGAAATGCCCGAATGGTTCCCTAGAGTGCGGCCCCGCCATGCAGCTAAGCGCCATTGTCGAAGCCCTTCTTATCGCCTCACAGAATCCTCTCCCTTCGGAGGAAATTGCCAGGCTGGTGCGCGCCCGCGTGGCCGAAGCAGAGGACGTCCGGATCCGGGAAACCGAGGAAGGCAAGACCCCGCCCGCGCTGCCGGACTGGCTGGTGGCACTCAGTGCAACCGCTTCAGAAAACGTCGCCGCAGCCATCGCCGAGCTCAATCAAGGCTATCAGGATGGCCAGCGGGCCTTTACGATCATTGAGCGGCCGAAGGGCTGGAAAGTCTTCACCCGCCTCGAATACGGCGAGTTCGTGCGCCAGCTTTTCCCGGGGCGCAAGCCCGAGCGCATGAGCGGCCCGGCGATGGAAACTCTGGCAATCATCGCCTACCGCCAACCCATCACAAAAGCGGCGATCGAAGCGGTCCGGGGCGTAGCCTGCGACGGGATGATCCAAAAACTCCTCGACCGCGACCTGATACGCATCGGCGGCCGCGCGGAGCTTCCGGGACGGCCGTTGCTTTACGAAACGACTGATTTATTTTTCGAGCACTTCGGCATCCGTTCCATCGACGACCTGCCGAATGCCTCGGAGCTCCGCAAGGTGAAGCTGCCGGAGCCCAAGGACACGCCGCCACCCGCGACCGATGCCGACCAACAGCTCGCGCTCGGCGCCCTCGGAACTCCCGCCGCAGCGGCGGGCGACGCATCCTCCCACCAAGCCTAACATTTTCCTCCTGTGAATTTAGACGACATCCGAAGCCAGATCGACACCATCGATCACGACCTACTCGACCTACTCTCGCGCCGCGCCGATCTGGTGCATGAAGTGGGAGTGGTGAAAAAGCGCGATGGTCTGCAGATCTATGCGCCCGAGCGGGAAGAGTCGCTGCTGCGGCGGCTCATCGAGATGAATCAAGGGCGCTTGCCGGAGAAATCGATCCGCGCGATTTACCGGGAAATCATGTCGGCGGCGCTGGCACTCGAAGATGACCTCACGATCGCCTACCTCGGCCCGGAGGGAACGTGGACCCATCAGGCCGCGATCAAGAAGTTCGGCCACTCGGTGAACTATTCCGCGCAGCCGAATTTCTCCGATGTCTTCGATCAAGTCGCCAGGCGTGCCGCCAGTTATGGGGTGGTGCCGATCGAGAACTCGACCGAGGGCGCGGTCTCGCACACGCTGGATTTGTTCGTAGACTCCCCCCTGCATATTTGCGCTCAGATCCTACTGCGGATTGAAAACGGCCTGATGGCCACGATCCCGCGTGAGCGGATCAAGACGCTCTATTCGCATCCGCAAGTATTCGGGCAGTGCCGGAACTGGATTTTGAGAAATTTTCCGGAGGCGGACCTCGTCGAGGTCTCGTCCACCACCAAGGCTGCGCAAATCGCCCGCGATCAAGCCGGCCAAGGAGCCGCCGCCCTCGGTGGCCCGCTTGCCGCTGAGATGTACGGGCTGACACTGCTTGAGGAATCCATCCAAGACCGCGCCACCAATACGACGCGTTTTCTCGTCATCGGTGAGAAACCCTGCCCGCCGACTGGCAATGACCGGACCTCCATTCTTTTCGCGATCCATGACCGTCCAGGATCGCTGGTCAAAGCCTTGCAAGCCTTCGACCAATTCCATATCAACATGTCGAAAATCGAGTCCCGGCCGTCGAAGCGGAAAGACTGGGAATACATTTTCTACGTTGATCTGGCCGGCCACTGCGATGACCGGAAGGTCGCCGAAGCCCTGGAGGAGTTGGGCAAGCACTGCTCGCTGGTGAAATTGCTCGGTTCCTACCCGGATGCCGGCGAGTGAGCGCGATGAATGATTTCACCATTCAAGGTGAATGAAATTGCTGAAAATTCAGTGCAATGCAAGCTGGCGTATTCGAAACGAAGCTGTTTAGGATTCTGTCGCATGAATGGAACAGTAGAATTGATCATCGATGGCAAGCCGCTGGCGC
>JAYWDF010000391.1:0-1909 GCA_043779985.1 Akkermansiaceae bacterium
AGCGAAGTCCACCTGCTTCTGAATTCCATCAGCCGTTTCATCTGCTTCTTTCAGGAGCTGGACCAGGGAGAGAATGTTCACCAGCCGCTTGAGTGATCGCGGATTGGTGCCGATGGACGATCTACAGAAAAAGGCCAGGGCCTCCACCAGAACGAGGTCGCCGGAGTCCTCATCTCCCAGGAATCCGACGCGAATCAGGGAATCGATCAAAAACCCATCCACTTGATAGTTTGCAACGGGCATTGAAAACGGAACCTGGATGATCTTGTCAAAAAACGAGCGAAATTCCCGCTCGGTCGCTGGCGAATATTCACCAAACTTGGGCTTCAGCCCTTTTACCACCACGTCGAAATCAATCGCCAGGATGAAGATGCAGTTTCCAATATCGAAAACATTCTTCAGGAGTTCCAGGATTTGCACCGCCACCGGAGGATCGATTCGGTCCAGATCGTCGATGAAAAACAAAAAGCCTCTCTTGCCGGAACCGGTTTTCATCAGGCATTCATCAATGATGCCCTTGATTGCCATTTTCGTCTGTTGGATTTCCGAAGTCGGCTCCGTGTTGGCCTCTACGTTCGCAGGGGCAGTTCCATATCCGGTGATATTCTCGATGCCGGTGAACTGCTTGAACGCCGCATTAGCAAGCAACTCAGCACCGGTTCTAACTCCCTTGTTGATCTTGCCAAGAAGTTGCGAGGCCTTGGCAGCCGCCGCCTCCTGACTAGGATGAATTTTCCCGATCTGCGTGATGATTGACGTGAGAATTCTCACCACGGCGTCCTGAGGATCACGCATCAGGGAATATTCCCAAGTGTTAACCCAGACGGCGTGGAAGGGACTATCAGCATTCTGCCCGCCGGAAAGTCTGTGCCGGAGTGAGTTCATCAGCGAAGTTTTGCCGCTCCCCCACTCGCCTTGGAGGGCGATGGTCAGCGGCGTATCCGCCGACTGGATGAGTTTCACCAGCGCATCCTCGTAACGTTTGGTCTGAAGCTGGTCAGGCTGGTGGTGTTCTTTCGGGATATCAACGAGGCTCGTGGACTTTAGAGGCATATTCATGAATGAAGGACTTGTGGGCAATGTTGTTCTGCTAGATAACTATGAATGGTGAAAGGCGTTCGGATTGAAGCCTTATCTCCATGGTCGATCCAAGGGGATCAATCCACACCCAGTGCCTTGAACACCGCATCGGCGGGATCTGCGTAGAAACCGATTTGGAATTTGGCGAAGAGTTCGCCTGGCACTGTGGGGATGTCCACAACACTGGCCATGGGGAGCAGTATCCGCTTGGCCCCGGAGTTGAAGGCGACCTGGAGGGTTTCTGCCAGACTCTCTACAGGAATGATACTGCCTCCGAGGCTCATGCTGCCGAGAACGACGAGCTGCGACTGGACGGGCTTTTGGAGAAGCGCGGAACAAAGCGCGACGAAGGACGCCAGCGTTAGAGCGCTAGCGGGTCCGCTGTTATGAAGATCCACTAGGTGGAGGTGGAAGTCGTGCTCGCTGGGTTTGAGGGAGGCGCTGACGCGACCGGCATTGGCTTTGAAAAAGTCGAAGCCGACCTTGATGCCTTCCTTGGCCGAAGCGCTTGAGCCGAGTCCGGAAATTTTGAGGCTACCGTTGCCGGATGTCACCTGTGTCTCAAGGCGATAGAGGCCGAGCAAGGATGTGCCGGTTGCGACGGTGTGAAGAACACCGGGGTTCATGGCTCCGTCCGGGATGAGGGAACCGCCACCTTGCTCCTTCACGCTGATGAATTTCTCCACACCGTTTTCGATGTCGATGTAGCTGAAGTGGACGTCATAGAACTCCATGCCGCCGATTTTTTTAAGTTGCTCCTTCACGCGACGGCGACCTTCGAGGGCGTAATCCAGGCAGCGTGCCACGGCGTCCTTGGTGTAGCTTTCAT
>JAYWDF010000392.1:0-1905 GCA_043779985.1 Akkermansiaceae bacterium
CGAAGCAATCGCCAACGCCTGCAAGGTGACGGACACGGTTGAAGATCCCGGCAAAGTCGCGGACGCCTTGGTTACCTTTTCCCAAGCAAAAGCACTCGATCAAGATGTTTCACCTTATCAAGGTATGATCAAGTGGAGCGATCGTGTCGCTTGGACATCCGAGAATGTCGAGGAGGTCGAAGGGTTGCTGGGCGGATTGGCAACTCGTTTTGAGGACGAGAATCGCCACCTGATGATCGCCTTCGACGGACTGGACAGGCTCGCCTCGAATTGGGACGAGATTCGTCCAATCGCCCGCTCGGTTCTTCGGTTTGCCCTCCAACTACAATCTTTCTCAAGGATTCGAGCAAAAGTGTTTCTGCGTCCAGACATGTTTGAAGACGCCCAAATTGTTGCTTTCCCGGACGCATCGAAACTAATCGACGGCCATGCGCGTCTGGATTGGAACCCGGTTGCGCTCTTTTCCTTGTTCTTCCAGCGCATGGCGAATGCCGATCATGAGCAAGCAGCTGAAGCTTTCAGGGATGGTGTTACCCAAATCCTAAAGCAACAAGGCCAGCTGTCTCAGACATGGCAAAAAAAGGCGGGTGTTTGGGAATTGCCTTCCTCAATTAAAGGCGAACCAAAGACGCAGCGTGAGGTGTTTCACGCGATTTCAGGTGGAGCGATGAGTCACAATCAGGACAGCGTCAAGCGGGGTTACCCTTATACTTGGCTGCCCAACCACCTTGCTGATAGCCACGGAGAAATCAGTCCGCGCAGTTTTCTCGCGGCTCTGCGCGAAGCTGCGGCTATCGAACCGCCGTCGAATACCTCTCTTCCGCTTTATTTCACAGGTATCCAACGAGGTGTCTCAGCAGCTTCTCAGACCCGGGTTGCGGAAATCACAGAAGACTATCCCTGGGTGGGAGAGGTCATGAGCGTTCTTAATGGACAAATCAATGTCCCTTGTGATGAAGGCGATATTCTATCTCTTTGGAAGGATCACAATATCGTGGAGAAAGTCAAAGGGCTGCATGCGAGTGATCAGAATGAGTTTTCTCCCAAGCTGGGCCCAACGCTTTCGGAGCAAAATCCAACAGATGGAATTTTTGAGAATTTGATAAGGCTCGGAATTTTTTCACGGCAAAAGGGCAACTGCGTCCAGATGCCGGATGTCTATCGAGTCGCATTTGGAATCGGTCGCAAAGGAGGGATTAGACCCATTCGGCAATCATCTCGGTGAAACTCGACTTCATCATCAACTACGGCATCAAATACCGGATGAGCCTGGGCGGCGGCAGCACGGAGGAAGGGCGCGTGGGCGTCTCGCTTGCATCTTCATAAGCTCTCGAAGATGCGGCCAAGATGGCCACGCTCCCGTCCGCCTCTTCCAACCATGAACCCTCCAGCCTCATTCCAACTTCGTGCTGAATTCCCGCACGGCGCATTGCCAGAGGTATTCGGCGTGCTCACCACAGCGGATCCGCCGGACTTGCGCGGCGAACAAGGCTTGCCGGGATCGATTCTCAGCGATGCGTTGCAGATCAAAGGTTGGCAGCACTACCCGACGGAGGTGGTTTTGCCCTGTTCCAATGAGCCGCGCGTGAGCTTCGCGGTGGTGGAAGACTTCACCAAGTTGGAGCGTCTTGCGCGGGACTTCATCCGTCCGGGGATTTTCTGGGTCCAGCGGCACGGAAGGGTTGATTCATGACGGAATTTTCACAGAGATTCGGCCGTTACATGAAGTGTCCCGGCGGCGACTCGACAAGGGGCTAACGAGCCATGCCGAGAAACTCGCCTCGCTCCTGCCGGAGTTGAGGAACCAATACATGCATGGGATCTACCAGTTTCATCCCGACTATCTACATCTTGCCATCCAAGTGCGCGAAATGGCCGATACCTTGACCATGCCGCGGGTTCCGT
>JAYWDF010000393.1:0-1904 GCA_043779985.1 Akkermansiaceae bacterium
CCTCGGCATCGGTGAACTCGGAAGTATGATAACTAACGGCTTGGATGAAGTTGCCCCAAATCTCGTCGTCTTGGCCGGAGCGGGAAACCTTGCGGTTCAACTCCTCAAGGCCGCTGCGGAATTCCTCATCCGACTTTTCCCGGCGGGCGAAACCGATGATTTTCACGCCAGTCGGCAGCTCGCCATCGACCGCGAGGTTATACAACGCGGGAATGAGCTTGCGGTGCGTTAGATCGCCAGTGGCACCGAAGATGACGATGCTGCAAGGCTCGGCACGCGAGCGGGAAACGAGGTCTTCGCGGAAGGGATTGCTCATGAAGTTGCCGGAGTTTCAGTCGATCAGACTCCGGAGGCAAAGCCAAATGAAGCACAGGAGGAAAATGTGACTCATGGCCGGTATGTGCCGGGCGAGTTCAATCTGGCTATCGCTGGCCGGCGCTTTCAGAGTGCCCGAATTCGGCTTTCAAAATTTGAACGAATCATCGCGGCCCAAGGCTCGGAGTCTTTGAGCCAGTCAAGCAGTTGCTGCACGATTGCCGGACGTTTGGGGTTGCCCAGGGGCGACGCTTCGACGAAAGACAGAATATCTTCGACTTCGTTCAAATACTGCCGTCGTTGGTCCATCAACAGCCCATCGTGATCGAGTCCGAACACCTCGATGGACTTACTCCCTCTTTTGCTATTATTGTGGGGGCGGGGAATGTCTCTGTTCCATTCGATGTGTCGATCCGGATCGACGATGTAAGGATTGATCAGTAGTGGCTTCTCGTCCGCGACATCCGGATTTGCCGCGTCCGCCCGCTGGGAAGGATTGGCAAGAGGAAAGAGATTCCCTTTATGCGCCGCGTCATTGCAGCGATCACAGGCAAACAGGAGATTTTCCCATTCGTAACCAAGCCAGAAATAGGCGGGTTTGCCCAATGGTTCTCCGCGCTTTTCCTGCCAGCCATTTTTGGGGCGGAAATGTTCGACCACGTCATGAGAAGTGGGATTGAGCGTCTCACAATAAGCGCACTTGTTGTGTTGGGCCGTCCTCAGGGCCTGCTTCACGCCTGAATGGGCATAGATGCTGGATTTTAGCTCCGGGGTGACGCCGGTGGAGTTCCACTCGTCCCAGAGTTTTTTCGTCCCCTTGGATGCTCGGACTGCATGTCCGGAGGGAATGGTGGGACGCTTGAGGCGGATCATGTCGCTTGCCGGGTTATTCCGAATCCTTCAATGCCGCCTGGAGCTTCTCAAAAAGCCGCTTGCTTGCCTCCGATTCCCGTGGTGCCGCTTGCTCACTCACCCGCATTTCGATTTTCTCGAGTTCCTTGGCTTCCGTCTTCGTCAATTTCTCTTTTTTGAGAAGCTCAATTCGTCGATTCACCAGGTTTGAGAATTCCGGCATCCGCGGTGTCATGCCATAAACGCTTTCCATGATTTGATCCAAACGCCATCCGGCGGCGAATTCGGGATTGTCCACCACCTCGACTTCCTCCAATCCGTCATCGCGCTTCTTGCGGCGAAGGACGATCAGTTTGGCATTTCCTTCCGTAGCCTGAACGACGATCGGGCTGTGGGCGGTGACGATGAACTGGGTATTAGGAAACTCCTTGCTGATCGCCGCCATCGCCTCGCGTTGCCATTGCGGATGCATGTGCAGGTCGAATTCGTCGATCAGAACGACAGCGGGTCCATCGTCCGGTTCATCTAGCTCGGGGAAAGCCTCGTGCATGCGTTTGACGAAATCCGTCAGCCACGCCGCCATCGTCCGATAACCTACCGAGAGAGAGCTAAAGGGGACTTCGCCAAAAGGAGTGGTGCACATGAGCGCCATGGAAGTTCGTCCCTTGATTCCGACATGAGGCTTTACCGCAAGGCTCTTGATATCTGGAAGAGTATTGGCGAAGCACCGGCTGGCA
>JAYWDF010000394.1:0-1900 GCA_043779985.1 Akkermansiaceae bacterium
GTCGTCGCGCTCGGCATGGAGGCCAGCGGTGAGTCCGGACACCCGCTGCTGCAGGTGGAGACCGTCCCCGGACCGCCGGACCGCGGGGGCAAGGCTCAGTTTTTCGACAGGCTCATGATCAACCGCCGTGCCACATCCGTCGGGTTCAAGGTTCTGCTGTTGCCCGTTCGCTCCGGTGAAATCCTGCCGACCGTGAAATATGATGCCGTGGGCAGTGTGGCCACGGTGAGCTGGGCAAACCAGACCGATACATTGCATTTTAAAACCGGCGGCGACTCCCGCACCCAACTGCACGCCACACGCGGCGAGACTGTTTTGATCAGCCTTCCATCGACACCATGAAATCCTTCCCTTTGCTGTTTGCCGGCACGGCTCTGCTAGCAGCGTCAGCTCTATCCGCCCAGCCATCCACCGAGCGCCTCGGCATCGAGAATGACTACGCGAAAATCAATGCGGAGGCCGAAAAAGCCTCCAAGATTGCGCTCCGTCCCGCTGCGGAAATCAGCCTCCGTGATGGTATGCCAAACCTGTTCGCCAAGCTCGACCATGGGGAACCCGTCACCATCGCCTACTACGGAGGCAGCATCACCGCCGGACCCGGTTGGCGCACCGCCACGATGGAATGGTTCACCAAGCAATACCCCAACGCAAAGATCACCGAACTCAACGCCTGCGTCGGCGGCTCCGGCTCGCTTGTCGGCGTGTTCCGGGCGGATCATGACTTGGTTGCGGCGAAGCCCGATGCCGTGTTCATCGAGTTTTCCCTCAACGACGTGGGCGATGTCCGTGATCGTCCTGACGAAGTCGCTGGCGCGGTTGAGGGGATCGTGAGGAAACTCTGGTCCAGCAAACCCACTACCGACATCTGCTTCGCCTATACCCTCCACTCCTCTGGCGTGGAGCTTTTGAAAGCTGGCAAATTCAGCGCTTCCGTTTCGATACACGATAAGGTTGCCGAGCATTATGGCATTCCTGCGATCCATCTGGGAGTGGAGGCGTCGCAACTGGCAGCCGAGGGCAAGTTGGTTTTCACCGCCCCCAAAAGCCCCGGCGACAGGGACGCGCAGGGCAGGATTATTTTCTCCAACGATGGCACCCATCCGTCGGAGACCGGCCATGCCCTCAATGGTGCGGCCGCCATCAGAGGATTGGAGAAACTTCGTGCAAACATTTCCGCCGCGCCCCACAAGCTGCCCGCCGCACTTTCCGCCATCCCGTGGGAAAAAGCCAAGACGCTCGCTGCGGAAGGTCACGCGAAATTCGACGGCACCTGGGAGCAACTCACCGCTGCTAACGGCCCCTCATGCCGTCGCTTTGGCAAGAACTTCTACACCTGGTTTCCGCATCTCTATCGGACCGGCAATCCCGGCTCTTCAATAACCGTGCGGTTTCGCGGCACTCACATCGGCATCAAGGGCATGGAAGGCCCGGACTCAGGCGTGGTGAGTGTCAAAATGGATGACCAACAGCCTGTGAAACAAACCCTGTTCAGCGTTTATGCCAACGCCTGGGTGTATGTTGGCGCACCGCTCCCGGCCGCGCCGATGGGCGATCACACAGTGATTTGGACCCTGCTCGATGAGGTGCCGGACAAGGAAAAAATGTTAGCCGTGAAGAAGACGGACCAGGATTTCCGCGACCATCCGGAGAAATACAAAAACAACACCTTCTCCGTCGGACAAATTCTCGTGCTTGGCGATCTGCTCGATGCCGATGGCAAACCGATCTTATGAAATCCATTATTTATATCGCGGTGACTGTGATGCTCGCATGGGCAATTCCAATGAATTCCGCCGCGCAAGCCCTCGCCACCTTCATGCCGCAGTCGCGGCCGGCCCCGGAGAGCGTGGTTTACAAGCGGATCGGTGATCAGGAATTGACGCTTCAGGTCTTCCGTCCG
>JAYWDF010000395.1:0-1896 GCA_043779985.1 Akkermansiaceae bacterium
CGAAGTTCGGAAAATCCCCGCTCCCGAGGCCGCTAACAGCAGCTTAGTATTATGCCGCAGCGCCCAGCGCCGGCGGCAGGAAGTCGCCATGATTTCCACCAGCTCGGTGAATTTGTCCTTCAAGGTGTGACGGTTGGCACCTAGGGCGGCGGCGGCGACAGAGAGGGTATCCCTAGCTTCTAGCAGTTTAAGCACCTGCCCGGCGAGGGGAGAGAGGTCATCGGGAATGCCAAGAGCGGCGACCGCTGCGGGTGGCTCCGCAAGACGACTCCGCAGGCGTCCGATCTGGGATTTCAGGGCCCGCAGGAAGAAGAGTATCCACGGTTCCCAATCAACGGCTTCCCGAAAGGAGGTCTGGGTTCGCCGCAATGCGAGGTAGTATGCTTCCTTGTTGTGCTCGATCACGCTCTCCAGCGACGTGTAGGAGGCATAGGCATAGCCGGCGCGGAGGAACATCAGGTTGGTCAGGACGCGGGACAAGCTACCATTGCCATCCTGAAAGGGCTGAATGACCAGGAAGATGACGTTGAACACGGCGATCCGCAGCAAGGGATGGAGAATCGGATCCGCCTCTTCCTTCGCGTGCCAGCCCAGCAGTTTCTCCATCAGCATCGGTGTCTCGAATGGGGATGCGGTCTCGACGACGATACCGATCTGCTTTCCGTCGGCGTCGAAGGCCGCTACGTGGTTGTTGAGTGCTTTCCACTCCCCCCTATGGCGCTCGTCTTTATTGCTATAGCGCAGCAGCTCGCGATGCAGTTGGAGAAGGGTGCTCTGCGAAATGCGCAGATCCTGCCAAACGGTCTGGATCGTCTCCATCACATAGGCGTAGCCCGCGACTTCCTGTTCATCGCGGGACTGGAAGGACTGTCCAGGTTACCGACGAGCTTCTCGACCTCGCTATCGCTGAGCTTCCCCCCTTCGATACGGGTCGAGGACCCGGCGCTCTCGATGGTCGCGATCCACCGGAGGGAACGCAGGGTCTCCGGACCGAGACTGCCCAGGACTCGCCACTCGCCCTTGAACTCGTCGATCGCAGCGATCAGAGTCAGCACCTCGTTGGTCGGTTGAAGGACCGATGGAAAGGGAATCCGCATGAGCGAATTCACCTCCAAATGCCACCATTAACATCCAATTCCCTCCATTTACATCCAATTGCAGAAAAAGGGGATCTTCCCGTCCACAGAGCCAAGTTTCCAAACACAAACCGTGTGTTTAGCGTGTGATCTTTGGATTAAGGCATCGAATTATTGATAAATAACAGAAAACTTAAGAGCTTGTCTCCCACCTCGCCACCACCATTTCACCCCCAACAGCTAACCCTGTTGGGGGGCTACTTTTATACTTTAGTTTGTTACACTGACCTTATGCTCAGACCAAATGATTAAACAGCCCACGGCTTGGTATAGCACTGAGGATGGCCGCAAAACCACTGCCTGCGTGCTGTCTTGGCAATCGCAATTTGGAAGCTGGCCCAAGGCCAAAGACACCGCACGAACGATGAATCCTGATGCCAGAGAAAAGGTCACAGGCACCTTCGACAACAAATCAACCACTGATGAACTTCGATACCTCTCCTGTGCCTATCGAGCGACAAATGATGAAGCATGCAAAGCCGCATTGATATTAGGATTCGATCATATCCTCAAAGCCCAGTACCCTAACGGCGGCTGGCCACAGCTATTCCCTTTCGGAAAAATCGACTACCTGCCGCGCATCACCTTCAATGATAATACCATGGTATGTCTCATGCAGTTCCTCGACGAAGTGAACACCGACGATACCTATTCGTGGGTCGATGCTGACCGCCGCACCGCCGCCCGCGCGGCCACCGAGCGCCGGATCGAATGCATTATCAAATGTCAGATCAACATCGCCGGAAAGCCCACCGTCTGG
>JAYWDF010000396.1:0-1891 GCA_043779985.1 Akkermansiaceae bacterium
GATTTCCCCGAGCCCGTGGGCGCTTTCAGCAGCACCCGGGCGCGTTCGCCTTGCACCGCGTCGTGCAGCGATTTTTCAATTTCAAATACCGGCAAGGTCACGCGCAAGGATTTGCCGGAAAACCTATGGTGTGGCGATCTCCGAATCGTTCCTTTTTTTAGGCGCGGAGATGTGTTGTCTCCACGCATGGACGGAGCATCCATGCCAGAGTGGCTGCCTCGGATGAGCGTGCCTTCGCTCGCAGCCTGTGATTAGAAAATATACGATGGTGGATAATCAATGAGCTGCGTCCAAGCCGTGTTGAATCTCCGCAGCCATTTCAGGATGCAGCAATAGCAAGATCTTCAACTGCGACGGGTGAAGCTGGCGAATCCGGGAGAGTGGGTTGTTTTCCGATTCGGTGGCTGGGTCGGCTGGTGGATTCTTGAATTCCTGCTGCCGAAGGAGAGGGAAAATCGTGTCTGCTGATAGAATTTTGGCCGGTGGATCGATCTCGTTGAAGGAAGCGGGCATGGATAATAGGAATTCTGGGTCTCCTGGTTGAAGGGGGGCGGTGGTCGTATTGCCGAGAGCATCGAAACTCCGTTTCCAAGTGAGCTTTTCTTGCTCAGGCGAGAGCGTGCAGAGGTTCCAAGGCATGAACGTTGCCTTGTCATCTGGTAGCCATCGGTTGGCTGAAATCAGTTGATGGATCGGTTCCGTGCCGGTGATCGCATACCAGTGACCGTTTTGCTCGATCGGGAGGGGCCCGGCATTCAGGGCTTCGACAAAATTGGCTTTGGCCAAGTCCAACAGCCCGGCGAGTTTGGCGGTCATTTGGGCGGATTGCTCGGAGCTCAGGCGCAGGCCGTCGACGAGGGCGTCATGATACCAACGATGCTGGGTCTGCCGCTGCGCGAGGTATTCGTCCTTGGTGGCGACGCGGATTCCCCGTTCCAGCCCGGCGGTGGTGAAGTCCTCGACGATCCAGCTGATTTCCAAATCGGTCAGGCCTTTTTCGCACCGGGCGATGTAGTCGGCGACCGGATCGCCAGCGAATGACAGGGAAACGGGGCGGACGGCGTGGCGGGTTTTCGGCGGAGGTGGCAGGGATTGGCGGCGGGCCTTGACCTCGCGCTCTGCCGCGACTTGGCCCTGCCAGACCGCGGTGCCGGTGATGAAGGTGGCGAAGACGATCCATGCCAGGGTGTTGCGGATGTCTTGGTTCATGATGCGCGGATGGCGGGAATCTAGTCGGCGGATGGCGGGATGGCGATGGGAAAGCGGGCCGGGGCGGCGCCTGTTTCCGGGACTGTTGTGATCGGAGAACTTGTGATTCAAGGGCTTTCAGGCGGCACGTAAAATGCTGTTGCACTCGGTAGAGGGGTTTCCTAATTTCCCGGCTCACTCTTTAACCGTTCCTGCATGAAACCTGCCTCCCTGCTTTTTGCCGCCTCGCTCCTCAGTCTGTTCAGCCTGCCGGGTTGCAAATCCGGGGGCGGGAATACCATCAAAGTGGGCGAATTCGCCTCGCTCACCGGCAAGGAAGCGACCTTCGGCACCTCCTCGCATGAGGGAACGCTGCTCGCCATCGAGCAGGTCAATGCGGCAGGCGGCGTGCTCGGTAAGAAAATCGAGCTGCTGACGGAGGATGATCAAACCAAGGCCGGCGAGCCCGCCAATGCCGTGAACAAGCTGATTTCCAAGGACGGCGTGGTGGCGGTCCTCGGCGAAGTGGCTTCCAGCCGCTCGCTTGAAGCCGCGCCGATCTGTCAGCAAAACAAGATCCCGATGATCTCGCCGGCGTCCACCAACCCGTCGGTGACGAAAGAGGGCGACTACATTTTCCGCGTCTGCTTCAACGACACCTTCCAGGGCGGCGCGCTCGCCAATTTCGCCAGCGGCACGCTGA
>JAYWDF010000397.1:0-1890 GCA_043779985.1 Akkermansiaceae bacterium
AGCGCCTTCAAGGTCCATCTTATTGGCGATGATTTTCCAAGGGAAACGGGCGAGTTCGTCGTCGTATTCCTTGATCTCGCGGCGGAGGATTTCCAAGTCGGAGATCGGGTCGCGGCCTTCGCTGCCCGCCATGTCGATGACGAATAGCAGCACTCGGCAGCGGGTGATGTGGCGGAGGAACTCGTGGCCGAGGCCGCGGTTCTCATGGGCTCCCTCGATCAGACCGGGAATGTCGGCGATGGTGCAGCGACGGTAGCCGGGGAACTCGACGACGCCGACGACGGGCTGGAGCGTGGTGAAGGGATACGAGGCGACCTTGGGCTTGGCGGCTGAAAGCTTGCCAAGGAGCGTGGATTTCCCGGCATTCGGGAAGCCGACGAGCCCGGCATCGGCAATGCGGCGGAGCTCCAGATAGAAGACGGAGACTTCGCCCGGGGTGCCGAGAGTGTGCTCGACCGGGGTGCGGTTGGTGGCGGTTTTGAAATTCCAGTTGCCCTTGCCGGGATCGCCACCTTTACAGAGGACGAATTCCTGACCGACTTCGGTGAGGTCGGCGATGGGTTCGAGGTCGATACCCTCGGCGCTTCGTTCGAATTCGACGGCCTCCTGAACGGTGACCGCGTTGCTGCGAAAAACAACGGTGCCGGGAGGAACCTTGCCGATGACGCGCTTGCCGCTCTTGCCGGTTTTGCGACCGCCCGCGCCGTTCTTGCCGTCCTCGGCAATGAGCTTCGGATCGTAGTGATAGGCGCGGAGGTTGTCGGTGGAGGCGTCCACGACGAGGATGATATCTCCTCCCGCGCCGCCGTCGCCGCCGTCAGGGCCGCCGCGGGGGACAAATTTTTCACGTTTCCAGGAAACGACGCCGTTTCCACCGTCGCCAGCTTTTCCGAAAATGCGGATATGATCGATAAACATGTGTGTAAAATCCCCAGCAGGTTAGCACTGGTGGACGGCAATCATGAAACCTGAGACGATTTGATGCAAGGTCGCTCCCGATTTTTCTTCCGAGATCGTTGGGTTCTGCTTCACTCCGGGCATGAAATTTATGATCCCGTCAGTCTTGGTGCTGGTCGCCGTGGCCTTCGCCTCCCCAGCTCGAGCGAGCGGGAAGAAGGAAAACAAGGCCTCAGTGACCTTTCACATGGAGACGGAGGGCTCCGATAATCCGAAAATGATTTTCCCACAGCTGGCCAACGGCCAAACCCGCTATTTCCGGCGTCTGCCGGAAATCAGCACGAAGGATATCGTGGCATTTTCGCCATTTCCCTCGGATGTGGGCGAAGATTACGGTGTCGTCCTCAAACTCAAGGGCAATGCCACGAACCGCTTGGCCGCCCTCACCGCGGCGAACCAGGGCCGCTGGATGATCTCCCAAGTCAACGGCCGCGTGGTCGACGGTTTCCTCATCGACAAGCAGGTGAACGACGGATTCGTCGTGATTTGGAAAGGCGTGACGCTGGCAGACACGAAGATTCTGGACGCCGAGTTCCCACGCATCGGGGCTGAAGGGAAAAAGAAGAAATAACTCCTGCGCATGTTCCGCCTTCTCCTTCTCATTTCATTCCTCGCCGGCGTCTCATACGCCGCCCCCATCGATCTCCGCTTGCCAACGGAAAACCAACATCTCTTTACTGGAGAGATGGACCGGTTTTTCATGTATATCGAGCGGACCTTCGAAGGAGAAACCACCAAACCGTGGGAGGCTGGATCTTACGGCTTCGTGCGTTCCGCGATCCGCATCAACGACCGCATCATCCTCACGAAATTCCACGAAGGAATCGATATTTGTCCCGTGAAACGCGATCAAGCCGGGAACCCGCTGGACTTGGTTTCCAGCATCGCCGCCGGGACCGTCGTACACACCAGCCTCATCGCCGGACGAAGCAA
>JAYWDF010000398.1:0-1889 GCA_043779985.1 Akkermansiaceae bacterium
CTCAAAATCATCAAGCCCTCCGGCATTCCGCCGGAGGGCTTTTTTGTTTCCGACGTGGTTGCTGCGTCGCGCAGCAACTTCCATCACGACCGCGAGCAAGGACCGAAATAGGCGATTGATCGTTGGCCCTCCATTCCCGCTCTGCGGAGAATCACTTTATGTATTGCGGTGCCTCGCTTCGTGTAATACGAATCAACCATGCAAACACTGGTTCTGCGCATCCCCGACGACCTGGCCAGGGAACTGGATGCCGAGGCGAAGAAGACCCATCTCACGAAATCGGAAGTCGCCCGTAGGCGGCTGATCGCGGCAGGTTCGCAAAGTCATGATCCGGCTTCCGGCTTTGACCTGATCGCGGATCTGATCGGCACCGTTGAGGGCGGCCCTACCGATGTGAGTGCCCGGAAAAAGGAATACCTGAAAACCACTGGTTATGGGAAATCACGTCATCGTTGACGCGTCATTTCTTGTCGCCCTCTGGCGGAAGAAGGATCAGAACCACCCATGGGCGGTCAAGCAGGCCCGGCTTCATCCGCCGCCGTGGATCACCTGCGAGTCCGTTCTATCCGAAGCAGATCACCTCCTCGCCCCCGACGGCTGCGCCACCCTCCGCCTTGCCTGCCGCCGCAGAGCTCTCCGGATTTCCCCGCTCCATGAGGATGCCTTCATCCCTGTCCTCGATCTTCTGGAAAAATACGCCGACGTCCCCATGAGCATCGCCGACGCCTGTCTGGTCCGCCTCACGGAAATTCTGCCCGATCCTCTCCTTCTCACCACCGACTCCGACTTCAAAATCTACCGCCGCCTCGGCCGCCGGGTCATCCCCACGCGGATGCCGTGAGATCCCTGGCTGCCAAACTGGACGCTTGATCGCAGACGCCCTGCGGCTAGCCTCCAGCCATGTTGGCAATGGAGCAAATTTCCCGAATGTCATCCAGCGAGCGGGTGGAAGCCATGGAGCTGCTGTGGGAATCGTTTGCCAAGTAAGACATCGAGATCGGAGCCGATGGCAGCGTGCGGCTGCTTTCGCCCCTGCCGGCGTGGCTCAAGCCGGGCCGGGCGCATGTTCTGATGACTGTGGAATCGGTGGAGGAGGAAACGGAGGAAACAGAGAGCTGCATCGGAATTCTTGCCATCCCATCTCCCCGGACTTATTCTCCCGCCATGAGTGCCAGGGACGCCATCATTGATGAGATCAAGGCGGCGCCGGAATCGCTGGTGCGGGAAGCTTACGATTTCATCTTGTTTCTCAAGCGGCGGAGATCTCTGGAACATGAGGGTGAAAAGCCGAAGACCGTCACCGCCAAGCCTGACTTTCTGGCTCGCCAGCAATCATTGTTCGGGAGCCGGATGTTACCCGACTCGCAGGCGATTCTGGATGAACTGCGAGCGGACCGCTTCTGATGCGCTACTTCGACACCGGCGTCCTGCTGAAGCTCTATCTTCCGGAACCTCGCGCTGCCGAGGCGGTGGCTTTTGTGAATGCCAGTCCCGGCAAGCCGCCCGTCAACCATCTGCACGAACTGGAAATGCGCTCCGCCCTGCGGCAAAAAGCGGGCCGTGGCGAATTGACGCAAACCGAGTGCGACGCATTGATCGCCCAAGTGGAATCCGACCTCGCCAGCGGCGTGAATGAGAGAGTGACGGTTTCCTGGCCGGATGTCTTCTCCACGGCGGAAGCACTTTCCGCCGCTCACGGGGTCGAAACGCTATGCCGCTCGCTGGACACACTGCATGTGGCTTTGGCCTTGGAGCTTGGTGCCACGGAGTTTTGCAGCTTTGACCTGCGGCAGTCACGCATGGCCGCAGCCGCAGGGTTGACGGTCATTTCTTAGCTTCCTCGTCATGGCTGCTTGCGGATTGTTCGTTGACCACCTGCAACCGAGCGG
>JAYWDF010000399.1:0-1888 GCA_043779985.1 Akkermansiaceae bacterium
CTCCGGGCTTAATTACAGTTTTTCCCATGTCGTCGGAATCCTCCATCCCTCTCTACAACAAAGAACGCTGGATGCGGTCTTTGGAAAGCATGGCCCGCGCCTTGGGAAAAGAAGGTCCGCCCGTCCAACTTTGCCTCATCGGCTCCGCGGCATGCCTTCTCGGCAACATGCCGGAACGAGCCTCACGCGATTTGGATATTTGGAAGCCTGAGAGCCATTACGATACTCTCGAACTGAAGGCAGCTGCGGAACAAGCCGGTATTCTTTTCAACCCAAAGGAATATTTGGAGCCGGAAGAACAATATCTCCAGATAGTAGAACCCGGTATTGTCCAAACCGGAAAGTTCACTCCGGTTCTGATGGAAAGAATGGGGCGCTTGGAAATCTACCGGCCACCGATCGAGAACATCGTGGCCTCGAAGCTTACCCGCGCCGCCGAGAAGGATATCCAGGACATTCTCTATCTGCTAAAGGCTTATCAGCCCGACATCGGGGAAATCAAAAGGATCGTCAACGCGTTTCCCCCTGCCGCAAAAGCACAGGGCTTGGAAAACCTCATTTACCTCGATGTCGCACTCTGAATCGGATCGAACGCCATGACCCGCGAACAGGAAATCACCGCTCAAACACTGCTCACCCGTCCGGATGGGATCGCCACGGCGCTGAAGGAGCGCCGATGGGCAGATGTCGGAGCCGCCGTGGAATTTGCGGAAGCGGATTTACCAAAAGACCTCGCCATCACCGATCCTGCCCTTTACCGCACTCTTCGTGAAGCGATCACCCGGTTCTACCTTCGCGGCGGCGGAGCCCTGAACCTGGAAAAACTCCGCCAACTCGCCAACCCGCTTTCCTAATCCCACTCTCATGGCCGTCGTCAAACTCCATCGCCCGAAGCTCAATTTCGGTGAGAAAATTTACTTCGGAGCCCTCATCAAAGGCTTCATCCTCACCATGACCCACGCGGTCAAATCGCTGCGCGGCAAATCGGCGGGTGCTGAGTCGCTCGCCTCGTCCGGCCTCGGCGTGACCATGCAATTCCCCGAACAACGCTGGGATGACCATCTACCTGAATACTACCGCGGAGCACCGGCACTCGTCACCGACGAGCAAGGTCGCGAACGCTGCGTTTCCTGCCAGCTCTGCGAATTCATCTGCCCGCCCAAGGCCATCAAGATTATCCCCGCTGAAATCCCATCCGATGATCCATGGGCCAAAGTGGAGAAACGCCCGCTGGAATTCGAGATCGACATGATCCGCTGCATCTACTGCGGGATGTGCGAGGAAGTCTGCCCCGAGCAGGCAATCTATCTGCGCAAGGACTACCTCATCACCGGCCTCAAGCGCGCCGATATGGTCCACGACAAAAAGCGCCTCTACGAAATCGGCGGCACCCGCGTCGGCCTCGTCAACAAGTGGAACGAACTTAAGTAAGCCTCTCCACTGATCACTGATCACTTTCCACTTCTTCTCATGCCCTCCTATCTCTTCTGGCTCTTCTCCACCGTCATGCTCATCGGCGGCGTGGCGGTGATCGCCTTCCGCAATCCGGTATCCAGCGCACTCTCGGTAGTCACCTGCTTCGTCGGCCTGGCTGGTTTGTTCATCGGCCTCAGCGCCTTCTTCGTCGGGGTGATCCAGATCCTGGTCTATACCGGCGCGGTGATGGTGTTGTTCCTTTTCATCATCATGCTGCTCGATCTCAAGGATGAGGAAAAACCAGCCAAGCCCCTGTTACCAATTGCCGCCGGGATCGCTCTCGTCGCCGCCTTCATGGTGCAACTCATCGGCATCCTCGCCCGCTCGCCTAACAAACTCGCGCCAGTGCTCGACAAGGAAACGCTCGTCTCCGCAGCCGGTGGTTTCACTCCGGGCAGCAAGATCGCCACCA
>JAYWDF010000400.1:0-1888 GCA_043779985.1 Akkermansiaceae bacterium
CGGCCACCGGTCCTGCTGCGGTTGGTTTCTCGCTCAATGGCACCAACGCCGCTAAATCCACAACCGCCACCTTCATAGCCGCCGGTTCCTACATGCTCACCGCGACGGC
The DNA here is from genome assembly GCA_043779985.1 of Akkermansiaceae bacterium. Lineage (GTDB taxonomy): Bacteria > Verrucomicrobiota > Verrucomicrobiia > Verrucomicrobiales > Akkermansiaceae > Luteolibacter. The sequence continues at coordinate 110 of JAYWDF010000400.1, forward strand.
TCGTGATGTCCCCGGACTCACCGCCGCTAACACCATCAATATTACCGTGAACGCAACGCCCACGACGCTGACGGTGAGTCCTTCCAGCGTCACGATCGTCGTCGGTGCCACTCAGACATTCAACGGCACCGTGCGCGACCAGTTCGGAACCCTGGTTGTCCGTCAGTCCATCGCGTGGTCCACCAGCGGCGGCGGAACGATTAGTGCGGGTGGCCTATACTCCGCCACCACGGCGGGTGGACCCTATCAAGTCAGCGCCACCAGCGGGAGTCTCGCCGCCAACGTCCCTGTCACCGTTAGCAAGGCACCTGCCACAGTTACGCTCGGCAGTCTTTCTGCCACTTATGATGGCACGCCGAAATCAGCGACCGCCACGACCTCTCCCAACGGGCTGACCGTGACCATCACCTACGATGCATCAGCCACCCCGCCAACCAACGCGGGCACCTACGCCGTCATTGGCACCATCAGCAGCGCCAACTATGCCGGCAGCTCCACAGGCTCCTTGGTAATCTCCCCGCCGGGTTCACGCAGTTACAGCGTCTGGGTAGGTGAGCGCTTCACGCAAACCCAAATAGCCGCTGGAGAATCCGGGCCGACCGCAGATCCGGATCACGACGGGCTCACCAATCTAGCGGAATACGCGTTGGGTAGCTTTCCATACGCCTTCACGCCGCAGCCCACGCTCACCACGGGTGCAAACTCGATGTCCATCACCTTCCTGCGGCCTGCGCTGACAAACGACGTCGTCTACCGCGCCCAAGCCTCCCCCGACTTTGCCAATTGGACAGAGCTCTCCCTGGACGTGTTATCTTCGGGAACCGATCCTGAAACGGTTCGCGCCACTTACACCTTCCCGAGTCCCACGCTCAGCCAGCAGTTCATCCGCCTCCGGTTTGAGAAGTAGCACTAAAGTTCACAAGAGCATGCGTGAAAATGCCGGAAGGCACCCCATTTCAAAATCATGACCGAACGATGGATCTTCATTGTGAGTCGGCCGCAACCCGCTTTGATGTGCGTGCAACGGCCGAAGAATTAGTCTCATGAATTCCTGCTTTCGTCTTATCGCGACTACCCTGGTTACGCTGGCGTTGACAGGTAACCTACGCGCCCATGCCGGCTTCGAAAACCAGACGGAGGTCAGGATCTATCAAAACCGGATGGAAATGGTCGTCCGCACTTCGTTCGCGTTGGCATGGAAGATCTTGGGCGAGCGGGCTCCGGCAACGGCTGACGATGCCGGTCGCGCGATTGCCCGGCGCTTGCTTGTTGAAGAGGCGTCGGACTTGTTCGAGGTCACGGCAGGTGGGGTGGCGCTGGTTCCCAAGGCGGCGGACAGTGTTTTCGAGCTCAATAGCGACGTCGCCTTCAAGCTTACCTACGAGCGTCCCGCCGTGTGGCCTTTGGTCCTGAGGGCGCAGTTCTTCAGGCTGCTCGGCCCGCTCGACAGTGGCTCTATTTCGGTGTTCGACCAGACCTTGGTGCCCTATCAGCACGACACCGACCCGGTCGCCGGAAAAGTCATCCAGGCAAGTGATCCGTTATTTTCCTTCACGCCCGCGCCGGTGGTAGTTGCGGGGACTCCTGCCGTGCTGTCCGTCGGGGAGCCACCGCTTTTCGGTCGGTATTTCCTGCTTGGCATCCATCACATTCTATTGGGATATGACCATCTGTTATTTCTCCTGGCGCTGCTGCTTGGCTGTCGGTCGTTGAAAGCGATGCTGTTCATCGTCACGGCGTTCACCGTGGCGCACTCGATCACGCTGGCTCTCGCCGCTT
>JAYWDF010000401.1:0-5730 GCA_043779985.1 Akkermansiaceae bacterium
GGGAAGTCGAACTGGCCGTCACGGATGTCTGTGTGACCGCTTGAGCGACCTTGGAGGAAACAGCAGCGGGAGGAAACGCAGATGGGCGCACCCACATAGTGATGGGTGAGTTTCGCCCCTTGCGCCGCCATCGCGTCGAGTCCGGGAGTGGCGAATTTCCAAATGCCGGTCCGCTGGTTTTGCCCGAAACAACCCACATCCCCATAGCCGAGGTCGTCAGCCAGGATGTAAATGATGTTGGGGCGCTTGACCTTGCTGGAGGCATTGACCGGGTTGGTGCCGAGGGTGATCTCCATCCCGTCAGGCAGGCTATCCCCGTCAGTATCCGCCAAGTTGGGATTGGTGCCAGTGTTCGTGGGTGAAACATAGATCCCGGTGTTCGTTTCGACCTCATCGCGGAGCCCGTCGTTATCGGCGTCTCCCGGGACGGCGAGTGATGCTGTCTGGGCTGCGATCCACAGCAGTGGAATGAACAAGCGGGTTTTGGGTTTCATACAGGGGGAAACTTATAATCGCCCCGTTTACAGATCGTGTCCAGAAATCAAAGCCCTGATACCTTTGTGGTGGAAACCCTTACGAGCGGACTCGTAGCTCCGGCTTCTCATCCCGCTCGGTGGTGCACCCAGGCGATGGCGCGTTGCAGCAGCTCCGAAGAATCCTTCAAGGCCAGCTTGTCCTTGATCCTGCCTCGATAGGTTTCGATGGTCTTGACATCCAAGCTGAGTAAATCCGCGATTTGCCGCGTGCTATGCCCTTTGCCGATCAATTCAAAGACCTGAAGCTCCCGATCCGCCAGCAGCGTGATCGATAATACAAAGTCGGATCCCGACTGTCTGCCGATGGACCGCGACACCAACTGCTTCGACACCGCCTCGCTGATATAGACCTCGCCGGAAAGAACCTGGCGGATCGCATGGAGGACATGCCGGCTTGCCTGTTGTTTGGTGATGTAACCTCGAGCCCCCGCGCGGATGCACCGCTCCGCGTAAATCATCTCATCCTGCATGGAGACCACCAGGATGATCAATTCGGGGATTTTTGCCTGAAGATCCTTGATGAGTTCGATCCCGACGGAGGATTTCAGGTTGAGGTCCACGATCGCCAATTCCGGCCGCAGTTGATCGATCAAGTCCAGGGCCTCGGAGCGATCCTCCGCCTCGCCACAGACCTTGAGATCGGGTTCCCGATCGATCAGCTCGATCAAGCGTTCCCGGACCAGCGGATGATCATCGACGATCACGATCCGGGTGATTTTGAGTTCTTCAGTCATCGGTTTGCAACGAGCTCCCTCACATCCAACTCACAAGTGATCCGCGTACCTTGGCCGGGCAGGCTGTTGAGGTCGAATTTTGCTCCGATCATTCTCGCCCGGTATTCCATGATCCGCAGGCCCATCCCGTCCGGATTGGAGGGCACGGTTTCGATTCCAACGCCATTGTCCCCGATCACCAAGCGGGCTTTCGACCCGGTCTTTGAGAGCGAGAGGATGATCTGACTGGACCTGGAATGTTTGGCCGCATTGACCACTGCCTCTTGCGCGATGCGGTAGAGGTGGATTCCAATCGTTTCCCCGCAGATGGGCATCGAGTCCTGGTATTCCAGAATACAATTGAGATTGAATCGGCTGCTGGTGGTCGCCGCGAGTTCCCGCAGCGCCATTTCCAAGCCATCGGTTTCGAGGCGGACGGGATACAAGCCGCGGGCGAGGTTGCGCGCTTGGGTGATGGCCTCGTCAATCATGTCCCCGATCCGAGTGGCATCCTCCGTCCCCGAGGATTGTTGTTTCGAGAGTTTTTCATGCAGAAGATTTGCGGAAAATGCCGCGCTGACTAACTGCTGGCACAGTCCATCGTGAAGATCCTGGCCGATGACCGCCCTTTCTCTGTCGCTGATTTCAAGAATGTTTTTCTCGAGTTCCCGCTTTTCTTCGATTTGGGCTTCGAGGGCGGCGGTCCGGTCTAGGACCCGTTCCTCAAGATGGTCGTTGAGTGATCTCATCGCTGAAACCAGACTTGCGGCGACGACAAAGGTCCCGAAGCGCATGATGGCATTCCAGTAGGGAGTCACCGGGTGGCCATAAATGAATCCCACCGCGAGATCGGCGATCAACCAGATGACGGCGGCAAGTAGCGCTGAGAACAGCCCCGCACGGAAACCCGCCACCCAGGTAATGAGCAGGATCGGGATCAGATAGAAAAGCGAGCAACTGAGCTGGGGACCGGAGATGTAGCTGAGGATGCCAATCCCGAAGATCAGCCCGGTTCCCACCACCCAAGTCCCCTTGGGCGAGCGCATTTCCAGCCAACGCAGACAACGCACCGTTAGTGGCAACGGCTCTGCGGGCGCCTGACCCTGGGGCGAGGCTCCATAGATCGTGACAATTTCCGGACTGAACGATTTGGACATCTCAGTGGCTTGAAGCGGGTTTTGGGGTAACGGCTACGCGGTAAGCGTCCTTCACGGACTGGTCGTATCGGACGGAGTCAAAATAAGCGATGAGTCTTTTTTGGCTGTCGGCCACCTTGAGCGGTAATTCCTGCCGGCGATTGTCGCAATCGACGAGGGCTGCGGCAAGCCCTTGGATCAGTCCGTCGAGATGGGTGGTCGCTACCGCGGTCCCGCCGGCAAGTCGGACGATCTCTCCTTGGGCACTGGTGTCTGCCACCACCGGGTAACACCCGGCGAGATAGGCCTCAAGTAGGGTGACCGGAGTGCTTTCCCGGAAGCTCGGTAGGAAATAGATATCCGCCGCTTGTAACGCGGCGATATAAGCGTCGCCAGCGTAACCGGGATGGAATTCCACCCGACTGTCGAGTCCCAGTCGGCTACAGAGTTTTTTCAGCGATGGGATTTCCGGACCGCCACCTGCCACGATGTAGCGGAAATCCACTCCGGCTGCGGCGACGATCGCGAGTGCCTTGAGCGCAAGGCTGACGCCCTTGCGCCCTTCCATGTTTCCCCCTGCGAAGAGCCGTAATGGACCTGTGGACGGAGCGCGAACGGGACGGCGGAAGCGCTCCACCATCTCCGTCGAGATCGAAGCAATGGGCAGGCGGACCAGTGGACGCTTTCCCCGGTAGGGAGCCAGCAGGACTTCGGTTTCCTCGTTGGCGGCAAATACGACGGCGGTGTTGCGGATGCAGTCACGGAAAGCCCGCGAGCGCAGCGAGAAAAATGTGTTCATATCCCTGGCGAATTCGAAGCCCCGGGATGACAGGCTGAGCATGGAGCGAAACCTGGCGGGAATGTGGCCTGCACCTCCGATGGGTCCCCACACCAAGGGAATCGGAAGTTTCCAGAGCGGGGATGGCATGCGCCAAGCGGCCACGGTCACTTGGTGGCAGAGCTCGAAACCGATTTCCTGGTGCCACGACTCCGCCGCTGCCAATACGAGGCGGTTGAAAGCCGCATAGTTCATCCAGCTTTGGAGGTGGGCGATGAAGCGGTTTTCGCTGCACGCGGAGTGGTCCCTGAGGAAGCGCACATTGACATTTCCGGGGATAATGCCTTCCCGGGCACCGCGTTCCCAACCCGCCCGGTTGTGTTCGTCCGCAAGTACGAAAACCTCATGTTGTCGGGCGATGCGGCAGACCGCCGCCCAGCCCACTCCGGGTTCTGACCCCCGGTAAGGGTCACATGCGTATGCAGAAACAAGGATTTTCATAAGTTAAAAGGGTAGGGACCGGCGGCTCGGCGGACTGACTTTCCCGCCGAATGGCGGTGAGGAGGTGATGCGAATGAGAAGAGAAAGAACAGCCTCCGTCTTCGCGGCTCTACGCCGGGACAAGTTCGGCGGAAGAAGGTGAAGTCCGTCGTCGCTGCGCTTTGCCGGGGTAAGTTGGTCGGACCGGCTCTGCCCTACAGCTATGAACGTTCAGGACTCCGCCTTCAAGTGATCCGCCAAGCGGAGCGCGAGGGCAATGATCATCAGCGTGGGGTTGGCGTGACCGCTGGTGGGAAATACGGAAGATCCTGCGATATACAGGTTGTCCAGCCCATGGACCTTGCAATTCACATCCACGACCCCGGACTCGGGCGTCTCGGACATCCGGGTTGTGCCGATGTTATGCGAGTTGCTGTTGAATTCCTGCCGTTCGGGATGGGCGAGAAATTCCTTTTCATCCTCGGAAAGATGAAAGGTCCCGAGACCTAATTTTTCCAAGCGCTCTTTGAATTGAGTCACGAGCGTCGTCACGGTCCGGTAATCCATTTCCGAGAACTTGATCCGAGCCTCCAACCGGGGCATCCCAAAGTCATCCAGCGAGGACTCGTCGAGCACCACGCGACTGTCCCGATCCGGTGCGTGTTCGGTTTGGAAAAAAAGCGGAAAGCGGTTCGTTTTCCTAGCGGGCAGCACCATCGGCAGTCGCCTTTTCTGGAAGTAGCGCGTGTAGACGACGGCCGCGACCTGTCCGAAGATGCCCGGTCCGTCCTTCACCACGATCCAAAGATGGGAGAGAAGCTCGCGACGCTGGTCCTTGAGGATCTGGAAAAGGCGCCGTGGTCCTTTGCGGGCTCCACCAAGAATCATCTTTGCCAGAAGCACTGTGGAGACCATGGCGTTCCTGTGCTCCGAAGCGCCTGAAACGTTACGGAAGAAAAATCCGACGGCATTTCCTACCTGGTGTTTCTCCTGAGCTTGCGGCGTGAGCCAGAAGCGCCTCCGACAGTAAACGCCTGCGCTGTCCTTTTCAAAATCATAGATGAAATCCTTGGAGGGATCTTTCAGAACCGCATACCCGCAGACTCCGAAGCGGTGTGACTGATAGTAGCGCCCTACCAAATCGCGCTGGTTACCGATCCCTGTGGAAAGCACATCCCTCGCCGCGAGGAGAAGTCGGGCATTTTCGAGGGCACCGCAGGCAAGAACGGTGTTTCGTGCTTGGATCTGGAAGTTGTGGTTAGGAATGCATGCGGCCTTGACGCTTTCCAGCGTGGTGCCACTGGCATCCATTTGGAGGTGAATCGCGTGAGCATGGAGCAGCACCCTGACGTTGGGGGCTGATTCGAGTTCCGCCCTGTAGCGTTTGCTGTAATCCGTCGGAATGCTCCAGCGCTCCAACGGCCAAGTGGCGAAGTCCTCGTCATCAAAACCCTTTAGAATCTCGGCTTGGGTTTCCGGGAAAACCGAGCGGGCATCAAAGTCCGCCTCGCCAACTTCGGAAAGTTCACTGGCGCGGGAGAGGTAATCCCTGAGTTCGTGAAGGCTGATAGGCCATCCGCTGCCAGGCACCCACGGGCGGGCTTCAAAATCCACCGCATCGAAAGGGATGCACCGGCCTCCCCAGACCGTCGTCGTGCCACCCCACATCCGCAAGCGGTTCTCTTCCAGCGGCTCATGGCTTCCCGTGGGATTGACTTTTCCCCGATAGAGATCGATGGATGCAGCAGTTTGGTTCGGTCCTCCTCCCGGGAGTACGATGACGGTCATTCCGGATTTCAGGGCTTCAAGAGCCAGGGAAATGGCGGCGGCCCCGCCACCCACGATGCACAAATCCGCTTCGAGGCAGCTACCCGGGGCGATCATCCGTGCGTCTTCAATCATGAAAAGTAAATTTGGGGTTTGCAGGTAGGCCGGCCGGCTTGGGTGGATTGCCCTTGAGAATGAGTCAACGAGCCGCCCGGCAGCCTTAAGGAGCCACGACACTCCTGTCGTGGGCCGATGAGATGCGAAATCTAATGAGCCGGTAGCACGTTACTTTCGCGAGTCATTGGCAGGCGGACAAGAGT
>JAYWDF010000402.1:0-1883 GCA_043779985.1 Akkermansiaceae bacterium
GACCAAACCGGCAAGCTGTTCAAGCCGAATGTCCTCACCATCGTCTGGGCACGCCGCTTTGCCGGCTACAAGCGTCCCGACCTCATCGCCCGCGACATCCGCCTCTTCCGCGAGCTGCTCCAGAATAACAAATACCCCGTCCAGATCATCTGGGCTGGCAAGCCGTACCCCTTCGACTACTCGGCCATCGATACCTTCAACCACCTGATCCGGCTCACCAAGGACTATCCGAACGCCACCGTGCTCGTCGGCTACGAGCTTGAGCTTTCCCGTTTCTTGAAAAACGGCTCCGACATCTGGCTCAACAACCCGGTCGTCACCCGCGAAGCCTCTGGCACCTCCGGCATGACCGCCGCCATGAACGGCTCCGTCAATCTATCCACCTATGACGGCTGGGTCTGCGAATTCGCCGAGGACGGTAAAAACTCATTCATCATCCCCTCCGCCGACCCGACCCTCAGCCACGAGGACCGGGACCGCCACGACCTTCTCGGGTTCTACAAACTGATGCATGAGAAAATCCTGCCGCTCTACTACGACCGTCCCGACGAGTGGAACCAAACCGTCCTCAACTCCATGAACGACGTGGTGCCCTTCTTCGACGCCGACCGCATGGTGGACGAGTATTACAAGAAGATCTACGTCTGAAGCCTGGCTGGGGAATGGGTGTCGCGTCTCGCTCCGGACTATCGTTAGTCTGGGATCCCCCCCCTGTCGATTTGATGCTTCACCCGCAAAAGCCGTCATGGAAACCAAGCCTCCATGGCCAAAAGAACCTGTCTCCGATGACAAATTCCCGGAGCGCTCCCGTGAAAGCGGAGCTGTTTTGGGAGAATGGGGAGGTGTTATCAGCACCTGTCCATTTTCTTGGAATGGCCGAGTGAAGCGCATGCGACAGGATGAAAAGTTCCCAAAAATCCTAAGTTTTTTCTTTTGGTGAAAAAAATGTGAATTACTGTCCGTTTAGCACGTGACTATCGCAGGCCGCCAACTCATCGAGAAATTCATTCGCAAGCATGCGAACTCGAAGGCTTCGCTGTCTGCGTGGCTCGATGAAGCCGAGGAAGCCGAATGGGAAACACCGCAGGACATCAAGGATCGCTACCGATCCGCGGACTTCCTTTCCGGCAACCGCGTCATCTTCGACATCGGCGGCAACAACTACCGCCTGATGGTCCTTGTGCGATACAGAAACGGAATGCTTCTCATCCAGAAAATCGGCACCCACGCCGAGTATTCGAAATGGAAGCTGACCTGATCACCAACCCAACCAAACCATGAAACTGATCAAAACCTCCAAAGACCACGACGCTGCTCTCCAGCGCATGGAGGAGCTCATGCTTGCCGATCCCGACCCGGGCACGGCTGAGGATGAGGAACTGGAGCTCCTCGCCTTCCTCATCGAGGACTACGAAAAGCGCACCATCAGAATTCCCGCCGCGACCCCTGCGGAAGCCATCCGTTTCCGCATGGAGCAGGCAGGCCTAAAACAACATGACCTCGTGCCATTCATCGGTTCGAAAGGTCGTGTATCCGAAGTGCTAGGCGCCAAGCGGGACCTGACGCTCGGCATGGTCCGCAAGCTTCACGAGGGCTTGGGTATTCCGCTCAAATCCCTTGTGCAGGATGGATCGACAGACCTTCCACCACGCATCGAAACAGAGAGTTACCCGGTGAAGGAAATGTTTATCCGCGGATTCTTCAACGCTGCTTTCGGCTCTGATTGGTCCAAGGTTAAGGACAGGGCCGAGGAAATGCTCCAGCAGTTTTTCAACGGGAGGCAGGATGATCCCATCCGAGCCCTTAACCGGCAGACGACCCGTAAGAAAGCTAAAGTGGATTTGAACGCTATTCATGTCTGGCGTTGCCGCGTGCTCGATCTT
>JAYWDF010000403.1:0-1883 GCA_043779985.1 Akkermansiaceae bacterium
TTGCCGATCAGACTTCTTGCGATAATTAACCCCCTCGGCGATCCAGATCCGGCCGAGATGGTCGATGTCGATATTCGTTGGGTTGAAAAGTGCCGGCGACGTGGCCCACGCAGTAATCTCAAGTCCTTCCGGAACTACGAAAGAAGTGAGGGGCATGATGGGGATTTCCTGACTCGGCGACCACGCGTGCGCAGTCGGAGCTAGCGCGAGAATCAGAAATCGGTGTAGGACGTTCATCGATAGGGTATTTGAAGCGAAGTTATTACTCACTGCAGCGAGACTATTACTCAGTTTTCCGCGGACAGCTATCAACAAATCGATGGCCTGCTTTGACAAGGCCCGGCCCACTGGCTATCTGAGTCCATGCGATCGCTCATCAAGCACGTTCTCAAACGCACGGAACCTTCCGATGACCTCCAAGTCGCCGGCTGGGTGCGCACCCGCCGGGATTCGAAAACATTTTCTTTTCTCGAACTTAATGATGGGACCTGCCTCGGAAACCTCCAGATCGTGGCTGACGCCGGAATTCCTGGATACGAAGCAATTTCAAAAATGAACACAGGTGCGTCGATCGAGGTAAGGGGGAAATTGATTCCATCGCCCGCCGCAGGCCAGGCTTGGGAAATGCAAGCAAGCGCGCTAAAGCTGCTCGGGGAAGTTCCCGAGGACTACCCTCTCCAAAAGAAGGGTCACAGCCCGGAATTCCTACGCTCGATTGCACACCTGCGTCCCCGCACCAATCTCTACGGAGCGGTCTTTCGGATGCGTAGCCGCATGGCGTATGCCGTGCACAGGTTCTTCCATGAACGTGATTTCATCTACGTCCACACGCCCATCATCACAGCCAGCGATTGCGAGGGTGCCGGCGAAATGTTTCGGGTTACAACCTTACCAGACGACCAGACTTCAAAAGCCGAGCAAGACTTTTTCGGCAAGCGCGCCTACCTCACCGTCAGCGGGCAACTGGAGGGAGAAACTTTCGCCTGCGCACTGTCAAATATCTACACCTTTGGCCCGACATTCCGGGCTGAGAACTCCAATACGTCGCGCCACGCCGCAGAGTTTTGGATGATCGAACCAGAAGTCGCATTCTGCGACCTCAAGGGCGATATGGACCTCGCTGAGGACTTGGTGAAATACCTCGTCAAGGAAGCACTGACAAACAGTGAAGACGACCTGAGCATTTTCGAAAAATTCGTGGACAAGGGACTTCGGGAGCGGCTCGAATTTGTTGCCAGCCGGCCCTTCGAACGCATTACTTACACCGAAGCGGTCAGCCTACTCGTGGCAAGTGGCAAAACCTTCGAATACCCGGTCGAATACGGGCTCAACCTCCAGTCCGAACACGAACGCTGGCTGACCGAAGAACATTTCAAAAAACCTGTTACCGTCTTCAACTATCCTAAGGAAATCAAACCGTTTTACATGCGCCTCAACGACGACGGAAAAACCGTCACTGCGATGGACGTGCTCGTGCCAGGAATCGGCGAAATCATCGGGGGTAGCCAGCGTGAAGAGCGTCTGGACATCTTACTGGAAAACTTCGCCAAACACGGACTCAATCCGGATGCTTACGACTGGTATATCGATCTCCGAAGGTATGGCAGCGTCCCACATGCAGGATTCGGTCTCGGCTTCGAACGCATGCTCATGTTTGTTACCGGCATGACCAACATCCGTGACGTAATTCCATTTGCCAGAACGCCTGGACATTGCGAATTTTGAACCGTCATGTGTGAGGAGAACGTCCGCAAGGGGCTGCGACGTCGAATGACGGTATTCCCCACGGCGGGCTAGCCAAGCGATCGGCGGCTATCCCGCGGGTGGTAGTCGGGTATTCGGACTCCCGGTCGGTGACTGATTCGCAGGCGCTGCCGCGGAGC
>JAYWDF010000404.1:0-1882 GCA_043779985.1 Akkermansiaceae bacterium
GCTGGTGAGGTCGAGCGATTCGCGAGTATTGAATGATTCAAACGGTCGTACCAGTCTTTTATGAGGGTTTCGGAAATTATTTTTGGCAAAGGGTCTAACTGGATCCTCACGCCCTTTTCGCTCTGCGCGAACCAATGACCGACTTTCATGATTTTTTTCAACCACCAGAAGAACAGCTCGATCTGCCACCGCTGGCGATACATCTCCGCGATGATGCAGGCTTCGGCATCGTCGCTCGCAAGGTTGGTGGCCAGCAGGATGACCTTGTCGGGACGCTTCAGCCAGATGACTCTGGCACGGTGATGCTTGCGGTTTTTGTTACCGCTGCCCAAGCGCACCCAAGCATGACGTTGGATGCCGGCGGCCATCTCTTCATCGGTCAACGCGAGTTCTTCGATGACCTCGATGTGCGAAGCCTCCTTGATGCGAACCACGAAATTAACGTGAGCATCGGTGAGCTCACTGAGCAGGGTGTAATTGCTGCCAAAGTTCCTGTCACCCACTTCGACAGTCGGGCGCTGGGAATCGAGCTCTGCGGATTGCGGAGACCTGATGTCCTTCCATTTGCGTTTCTCATCCACCGCCGCCGAGGTCACCGCGCAGGCAAGAGGGCAAAGTCCGATGGGGTCAAAGCTGACGTGAAACCGAACGGAAGCGGTTTTCTTGCCGTCGTTCCTCTTTCTGCCCGCCCCGAACAAGGCCCATGTCATTTTAGGCAAGGCCCCAAAAACGCTGCTATCCACCACGCGCAACGCGTATTTCCCAAGCTTCGCTGCATCGGAACAGAGCGGGTTGGAATTACTTTCCTTTCCGTCCCGGGCCATCTGCCGTGCCTGAGTCCGCACCTCTTGGGTGAGTTGGGCGATGATGGGCAGCAAAAGCTCTTCGGGCACCTGAGCCTGTGCTTTGGACACGCTGCCAAGGCCCATCGTGAGGCAACTGTAGCGCTCCTGGAATCGCTCAAGTTCGGAGGCTTTACATAACCCCCTAAGCGTGTCGGTGGTCGGCACATAAAGCGCCAACAACATGAATCCCAGATAGTCATGAATCGTGAATGTGCGGTTTCCATGTTGCCATGTAGCCGGAATGCGGTCGGCGGGAAAAGCCTGCTCGAACAAGAATCTGGCCTTGTCGATGAGGTTGAAATCCACATCGCAGGGTCTTTGATCTGGCGGCGATGTGGTGGAACCGGGCACGCCTCTATTCACGATACTCCGGGAAAAAGTACAAGTGACATATTCGTCACATTGTCTAACACTTAATCTGTGTCAGAAAAAGGAGAAACAGAAGTGGTCGTATTCCGGCGCGCAGCGACGGCGACCGGACTTCATCTCGGAGAGATGAGAAGCAAGGATGCCGGTGGCCGATGAGATATCCTTCTGGGTGGACGGCCATTCGTCGAGCGTGTCGCGCAGGGTCTCGGCGAAGGCGTTGGGTAGGGCATGTTTTTCATGGCGATAATACCGAAAAGAAAAATGTTGGGTCGATGAGGCCGGGCGAAAGCGATTTCCCATCGGCTACCCATTGGCATGGGCGATTCGGAGATCGCCCTTCCTTGCCACTGCCCACCTGTTTCAGTTACCCCCTGTTTGAAATGCGCCAAACGGCCACTGAACCGCCTCGCCCCTCCGTAGAAAATTTGCCCGGCCGCCGCAGAATCTGTTACACCGAGTGGTTTCCGAGACGTCTCCCTTCCTCAAGCTCACCTATCTGAATGTCCAAGTGCTGGACCTAACCGCGCCGACCCGGGATCAGTTCGACCAAGCCGTGAACTTCATTGAAACGCAAAGCCGCGAAGGATGTGTCCATGTGCATTGCAAGATCGGCTACTCCCGCAGCGCGGCGGTGGTGATGGCATGGCTCATCCGCAGCGGGCGCGCCT
>JAYWDF010000405.1:0-5723 GCA_043779985.1 Akkermansiaceae bacterium
GCTTCGTTTCAATCGGAACGGTTTTCCCGTCGGTAAACGGCGAGGGTGTTAACAGCTCCTTCGCCGAGTTTGCTATCAGGCCGGAATGTAGTGTCAGCAAATCGGGATGGAATGGTTCAACTTTGGTCCCGGGTTCATAGGCCCTGTAGTTGATAATGTAGAAAAAGGGCTTTCCTTCCTGGGTGATCTTGATGCTCTTGCTGTAAGCAATCGGCAGGTATAAAACGCCGCTGCGCACGGTGTATTGCGAGAATGGCGCCGTGCGGACGGACCCTTTTCCCTGCACCAGATTGATGAAGTTTTCGGCAATCACCGGTTCGGGATTTCCGTCAATATAGATGCGGATATCGGAGCCCGTCCGATTGTTGAAATTCCAGTGAAAGAAGGGCGTCCAGATCCGGGTGATCACACCCGGCCCCAGTTGCTCCATGAGCACGGATTCTTCGCGACCCTGATTCTTCTCGGTGCGGATGAAAAACCCGCAATCGCCATTCGCAAACCAGCCCTTCGGGTCGTCCGGTGTTACGGAAGCTCGGTTGTAGCTGCTTGCTTGGAGCGATTGGTAAGCGTGCTTGGGCCATTGGGTCACCACCGAGCGGTCGGTCATTTCGTGCAAGAGCGTGGAAAATGTCACCTCCCCACGTGCGGCGGAAATGAAAAGAAGTGGGAGAAGCAAGTGACGGAGCATGACTAAGAATCTTTTGTTAGATATGGATCTTAGGGTTGAGTGATTTTCGCGCGGAGAAAGCCGCTGCCGGGTAGGTCATCGGAGTCCTAGAGAATGAAAGTGTGGGATTCCCAACCACTGCCGCTTAGATCAGGCAGGCTGGTGGCCGTGGAGGCCAGTGGAATGGGAGCTTCGATCACAGAGGCATCAAAGGTCGCAAGGTTCAGACTTCCTTCAATCGAATAGCGCACGCCATCGATGGTGACGGCTGGGGCCGGTGTGCCGGAAAATACCGCCCCGGCGCGCACGGCGAGGGTAAGGGTCATTTCGCGGCCCGTGGTACCCGTTAGATCAGGCGTGACGATTGCACTGAGGCCCTTGGCTGCCGGGTTGGCCGGATCGCCTTTGAGAGCGAACTCGACGAAGTTTGGAACCCCGTCGCGATCAGGGTCGGCGGTGGCGGTTTTGTCTGAGGTGCTGAGTGTGGTGAAGGCGTCGATCCAATCGGAAAAAACAGAGGGCGGCGCAACGGGTTGCATTTGCGGAGCGGGGAGCGAGAGGTGGGTCCCAGGTGTGAAAGACCTTGGTGCAAATGTGAAATAGCGGAGGAAGGCCACCTGTCCGTGGAGCGTGCCGGCGGTTCCATCATTCAGGTTGCTCCAGATGAAATCAAAGCCATCGATGGACTCGATGCGAGCCCAGGTTTCCACTCCAAATGACCCGCCGTTCGCCATGACAAACTGGACGCCTCCATCGCCGGAGGTGAGATAGCCGCTGCCGGTAAAACCCGCTGAGGTGTCGGGAATGCCAGATACCAGACCTCCATTTGGACTGAGGATCACATAGCCCGGTTGGTTATTGCCGGAGTTGCGGAAAGCCAATACTGGAGAGGTTGCTCCGGTGCCGCTGACCCGTATCGTGAGCGTTGCCGCGGCGGTACCGGAAAAATGGTAGTCCGACGCGACTGGGATCACGGGCATCCCGGTGCCTCCGTCGCTGGCGGCGAATGCCACCACATCCTCTGTTTGCGGAACGGCGGCTGCGGCGGAAGCGAAGACGGAAGCGAGGAGCGTGATCGCCAGCAGGAGACGTTTCATGGAATTTGCGAAGGCTCGGAGTTGGTTGCTGGAAATGGACATTTCGGCAATTCTATTTCGGCGGTGTCCACGCGGCGGGCTTGGGACTGGTCACGGTTAGGGGAGCCGTGTCGCCCGAATCGCGCTGCTGCTTTTCCAACCGATCTGTTAGATCGGCGACCTTCGCCGCGTTTTCCGGTGAACCGGCGAGGTTGGTGACTTCCTGCGGATCGGCCAGCAGGTCGAAAAGTTGGGTTCTGTCCACCTGCGGATAGCGGATCAGTTTCCACCGCTCGTCGCGATAGGCACGCTGCACGTTCTTGTAGGCGAACATCATTTCCGAACGCGCGGGTTTGCCCGGATCGCGCAGGGTGGCGCTGAACTCGATGCCGTCGCTGACTTTCGGCGCGGCCACGCCGCAGAGTTTGCCGAGCGTGGGCAGTACGTCGAAGAGATAGCACATGGCATCGGTCCGCTGTCCGGTGGGAATGCCCGGGCCGCTGATGACGAGCGGGACACGCACGGAGTCGAATTCGTAAAGGTTCTGCTTGCCGATCAACCCGTGGCTGCCGCAGGCCACGCCGGAGTCGGCGCTGAAAACCACAATGGTGTTAGACGCATAGGGCGAGGCGCTCAGCGCGTCGAGAATGCGGCCGATCTGTGCATCCAGATAGGAAATATAGCGATAGTATTCCGCCAGGTACGCCCGCACTTTTTCGGGGGTGCGCGGCCATGGCATCAGCAATTCATCGCGGATGGTCATCTCGCCGTTGTCCCACGGATGTTGCGTTAGGAAATTCGCTGGCAGCGGGATCTTTGCGGGATCGTAATGGATCTGGAAATCCGCGGGGACGATGTGAGGATCATGCGGCGCATCGAAGGGCACATACGCGAAGAACGGGCCATCCTTGTGCCCCTTGATGAATCCGATCGCCTCGTCGGCGAAAGTTTCACACGCATGCTTGGGCGCGATTTTCGCCGGGCCGAGTTTTCCGTCCGCCAGGTTGCTGAGTTTCGCAGCGAGCGGGTTGGTCATGCCGCCCGCAAAGACGGATCGTGCCGTCTGGAAGCTGTGCGAGACCGACTGACCGCCATTGTGCCATTTGCCACTCATGAAGGTGGTGTAGCCATCGCGGCCAAAGGCGGCGGGCCAGGTTTCATCGAATTTCCCGTTCGTCATCAGATCCTCGTTGATGTGAAATAGGTTGCGCCCGGAGAGCAGCATCGCCCGCGACGGCATGCAGGTTGCGGCATTCATCGCACCCTGCATGTAGGCGCGGTTGAAAGCCATTCCTCCGCGAACCAGCCGGTCGAGGTTCGGCGTCTGGATTACCGGATTCCCCAGCGCGGCGATCGTGTCCGCCCGTTGGTCATCGGCGAAGAGAAACAGGATGTTAGGTCTTGGACTGGCAGCGAGGGCCGCGCCGCCCGCTAGCAGAAGGGTGTAGATGGAGAGTATGATTTTCATGAAATGTCAGGTTGTCGGAATGTGAATCAAATCTCGTTGCTGGCCAGCCAGCGGAACGATTGGATCACCAGGCGGCGACCGAAGCGGGTGTTTGCTGGAACGAGTTTGTTGGTCGCCTGTGGCCAGCCGTCCTGGGCCTCTGGGGCGTCCGTGGGATCGATATAGTCGGGGACGCGTTGGATCACCGCTTCGCACCAGGCTCTGGCAATGATCTTGGTGCCGGTGGCGTCCCGGGTATCGCCATACGCGCGAATGGTGAAGGTGTCAGAGCGGACGGTGATTTGGGAACCGATGGCCGTGAGCAATCCCGCTTGGCTAAGGTAGCCCGCGGCACCGATAGCTCGCGCGGGATTTGGTTCCGCGCCCACCGTGCTTTTTCCGTCAAGCGGATCGAGGTCATCGGATGTCAGTTTCCGCCCGCTCGCGGTGAAGCGGTTGTTGATGCCGGACTTGTCAATCGCGGCCTGGAGGGCACCCATTGCACGTTGGTCCGCATCGGAGCTGTTTGGGCGGCGGTTGACGAAATCAGCCAGGTTCAAGAAAGGGCCGCGGCTTTTGATTTCTTTGACGACTGCTGCGGCAAGATCACCCATTTGTGCATCGGTGAGATCCAGGAATCCGTTCCAATCGCCCTCGCTGGTGCCTGTGTTTGCGGGTTTGACGGCGTAGCCGAGCGTCCCGAAAGGGTGATCCGCGTCCTGTAGCGCCCCGGTACCTGTCACCAGCTTCTGCTTGCGGACGCTGGTGAGTAGGGCTTTCCATGCCTCGACCGAGGTGGAATTGACGTTGAACGCGCCGTCGATGAGCAGATAATTGGCGAATTGGTTCAAGGCAGCTGGCTTGAGATTCTCACCATCGAAGAGGTCGTCCAAGGCCTGTTCCGAGGGCTTATACCGGTAGAACAGGTAGCGCTTGTTGCGCAGGGTCCCCGTGCCCTCGGCAAGATCACGGAACTGCGCGCGCGGGCTTCGCGAATCGCTCATCCATGGCGAGGACCCAGCCCCCCGGCCGTCAACGATGCCGGAGAGAAACCACTGATCCCAGAGTGCGGTGTTGACGAACCATGAGTGGTCTGTGGCTCTTCCAACGTTGACCTTGTCGGATGCCATGAATGGGAGCGCCCAAGAGTTCCCGATGGCTTTCGCAATGCGCGTGCCGTCTTCGTGAAGCCCGAACCCGGTCAGCCCAACGGCCGTAGGCCCGGCGGAACCCGATGGTTCATTTCTGATAGAATCGAAGCGTTGGGTGAAACCCGTGGCGATCGCGTTCTCAAATGCGCCGAGGGACAAGGGCGGCGCGAGTGGCAGCCGGCGTTTGATCACATTGAAACTTCCGCCGAGAAGCCCAGGTTGCCGGCCTCCCCCATGATAGACATTCCGCCCCCCCGCACCGGCCGCCAGCGTACGGAACTGGTAGTTCATCGCCTCGGTGGTAATCAATGTCTGATTGAAATGGCGTCGCGACTCTTCGTTCTTGTTCGGAATTACCTGGTGTTGGTGCGCCGCAGGTTCATTGAGTTGGAAGGGGCGGGAGGGAAACGCGTCGTTCTGGGGGAAGGGCGAACTCTGCTCCACATTCCTGAGGAAATTCAGCATCATGATGGGTTTCGGCTTCCGTTGCGGGTCAGTGGGATCCGGCAGGAAGGCGCTCACCGGCAGAACCTGCGGAGGACGGATCGGAGATGGCAGGAGTTTTTGCACCAGTGGCAAACTCCGATCGGCACCCGTTAGATTATCCCCTTCGGGCTGCCATTGCGTGCTACTCGTTTTCCTAACCCAGGCACCGTAGCTAGCAAAGATGCTGTTGACATCACCTGTCTCGTTGAACACGAGGTCGAAGTCAATCTTGTCATCGGCTTTGAGTCCGGTGGCGTTAATATTCCATTCGGTAAAGCTTACCCCGCCACTTGGGGTAAACCCGCGCATGATGTCCATATCCTGGCCAATGGCTGTCGATGATCCGAACGCGGCAGACTCGCCGGGTTCCAGCTTGAACCCGCCCGCAGGATTCGCGGCCTTGGCCCCCCCTCCGACGAATCCTCTAAAAGTCTTGAAAAATGGCGCTTCGGACTCCTTGTTGTTAGGATAAACGATCCCATCCTTGTTCTGTATTTTCCACCTCATCAAATAGGGAATCCTATTGAGCTGTAAATAAAGCGTCAGACCCGGCGGCCATACCAGCGGGATGTCATTCGGATTGGACAGGGCCGCCATGCCGTCGAGCATCGGCTCCATTTTATAACGAGGCTCGCCAGCGACCGCCTTGTCAGGCACGGCCCTCAGGGAAAGGATGAATTGCACCGCATCGAACATCGGCTGCCGATAGATGTAGTAACGATCCTTGAAAATTTCCTGCCACGTGCTTTTCATGGCCAGGCTGGGTTTCCCTCCGCTCCAATCCATCTCGCGGTGGATATTGTGGAAAAGGCGGTTTCAGGTTGTTAGCGAATAAAAGTTAGATATGCAGAGGCGAGGATTCATCTAGTCTGGTTTCACAACAAACTGACTATGAG
>JAYWDF010000406.1:0-1881 GCA_043779985.1 Akkermansiaceae bacterium
TGGCTGGCGATTTGCTCCGGCGCCTGGAATCACTTTGGCGAGGCCGCAAGCTCGGTTCTATCAGCTCGCTGGCCCGAAGAGACCGAGGGCGAATACGAAAGGAAGTTCAGAAACAAGACCGCCGACCACTCGATGGGAACGGTTGTGCATTTCGCCAAGGCTAACGGATGGACTCCATCCGTGAAAAACAAAGCCGGGATCATCCCTGAGAACGTCTTTCCAGTCCCAGCTGGAGGGATCAGCTACACCGAGGCCTCAATGGTGATTTTTTCGCACCTTGGAACCGCCCGCAGGCTGTTCACAAGAGGCGGGGTAGCTCACGAAATCAGGACTTCAGCGTCCGATCCCGATTGCCTTTCCCCAGTCACTCCGGAGCGGTTTTGCAGTTTGGTTGAGAAGTGCAACCACCGGGTTTGCCGACGGGAGAAGAATCCCAAGGACGGAAAATTCGTCTGGCGGAAAACCGGGTTTCCTATCAGCTCCGCAAAAATCATGTTGGAGACTGACGAGGCAAGGAACAACCTCCCCCCGATTGTCCAAATATCGGCCGCCGCGATACTAACGAAAGCCGGGCAAGTGCTTGGGCGCGGATATCACGATCACGGCGGCGGAGTTCTAGTGACAGCAAAAACACTGCCCGTTGAAATGCCTTTTGAATCAGCAAGGTGTTCGCTTCTTGGCTTGCTTGACGATTTCAGGTTCACATCACCGAGCGATCTAAGCCGCGCGGTTGCATCTTTTATCAGCCCCGCACTTAAGGCGGGCGGTCACATCGCCGACGATTTTCCAATCGACGTTGCCGAAGCCGACCAAAGCCAGAGCGGAAAGACGTTCAGGCAGAAACTGGTTTGCAAGATCTACGACGAAATCCCGGCCGCGATCATTCAGTCCCGAGGCGGCGTCGGCTCGCTGGACGAAGCTCTCGCAACCGCTCTAATCACTGGGAGACCGTTCATCGCCATGGACAACTTCCGGGGCAAACTTGATTCGACGTTGCTAGAGGAGGCCACTCGCGGGCACGAAGTTGTCACTTGCCGCGCACTCAGAAGAAGCGTCGAAGTCCGCACGCGCCCCTTCAATTTCCAGTTATCGTTGAACGATGGGGAATTCACCCGCGACGTCGCGAACCGCAGCATCATCACCCGGATTCGGAAGCAACCACCCGGCTTCATCTACCGGCAATATAAAGAGGGCAGGCTTGGCGATCATGTAGAGGCCAATCAAAATTACTACCTGGGGGCCGTCTTCGCCTGCATCCGTGAATGGCAGAGGCTAGGTCGTCCGACCACCGCAGACACACGGCACAGCTTCCGTGGATGGTCTCAGGCCCTGGATGGCATCATCCAGCACGTAATGCGGCTGGAACCGCTGCTGGACGGCCACAGCGCCCAACAAGACCGCGTTGCCAATCCGAACCTGCAATGGCTCCGGGCCATCCTCCTTTCCGCAAAATCTGGCGACATCGGCATTGAAATCAACACAGGGCAGTTTCTTCGCATCGCTGAAGACGCCGGGATCGATTTCCCCGGAAATCCCAATTCGAAAGACGATCCCGCCATCCGTGCCGGCCGAATTTTAGGGAAACTTTTCCGAGACTCCGAAGGCCATCCGGTCATTGTTGACGGCTTCCTTTTCAGTCGTAACGAAGGGGCGGATTACTCGGGAAATGGCTCAGGTCAAATCAGGAAGTTCTACACCATCCAAAAGGCATGAGAAACGCCGCAGATCAAGCACCCCGGCGTTCCCGACGTTCACTGTAACTTCTAAGAGATGCTACATATTTTCCAATTTATGTAGCTATTCTAGTAAGTTACTACCAACGCCGGGAACGCCGGGAAGTTTTTTCGATTCACCCATTTCACCTGCCCAAGCCAAGCCATT
>JAYWDF010000407.1:0-1880 GCA_043779985.1 Akkermansiaceae bacterium
AGACCTAACAACCTGGCGAACGCAGTGGACAGTCCGGTCATCGCGGCCTCGCTGAAACCATGGGTCGCGTGGCGAAAGGTATCCTCAAACGCGTCGAAGGTATGACCCCATTTTAATGACCAGAAATCTACCCCAAAGCCTGTGAGAAGGTGATTGAGCATTTTGATGCAAGACGCCTATTCAGACTCGTTGACGCGTAACTGGCTGTTACTCGGGATTCCCATTAGCAACCTGCCTTTTCCACTTTCCCAGCGACGGTCACACAGGCGGATTCCGACCCGAACAACATCAGCGGCGAGCTTTCCTCCGGTTCTTTCGGGAGCCGGGAGGTCGTGTCGCAGAGGATCTTGAAGAGGTTGAACCATGCCTCGCCAAAGAATCCGTTGATGCTTTGGCGGATGGATGGGTCATCGCTGTTGGAGGATAGGTCGGCCAGGCATTCGAGTTCTCCCTTGAGGCAGATGGCGAGTTCCTTGATCCGCTCGACGCGGTTGGGTTGCTTGCCGATTCCGAGATTCAAGCGCCCGCCGGTGGCGTGCAGATAACTGGCGATGTCCTGGAGGGTGAGTTCGGCATCGGCCGCGTGTTCCAGCTTGGATACGGCGCTCTGGGTGCAGGCCATCTTTTCCGCGACATCCGCCTGAGTCATTCCGGCGGCGGCACGGGTGCGGATGAGAGCATTGACAATAATAGAGCCCTTAATGCGCCGGTCAAATTCACGGACTTGTCTGTCATTTGGCGCTGTGGCTTTGACGAGATCCCGCACCGAGGCAAAGCGCTTCGGTTGGGTGGTGGAGGATGGGATAGTGGCTGTTTTCATTGGTGTGTTTTCTTGGTGGGAGAGGGTTATTTCCCCGATTCCTTGCGGAGGGCGTCCACCACGCGCTCGGCGTAGCGGAGGTCCTTCGCCTGGGTCGTTTTGGAGCCTAGGCAGAGCAGATGTAGGGCCTTTGATTCCAAAGCGGCATACGTGTAAAGTCTTGTCTGATCCAATTTGCCTCTTTTTCCGCCGCTCGCAAGTGCCCCGCCCGACTGGTCGATGGCGCGAATACCCTTCGGCTCCTCGTGGAGGAAGCCGAATTGGACTAGCCTTGGATGGCTTGCAGATTCAAGTGAAATGAAGTATTTCTCCAGATTTTCCATGACGGCGAAGTATTCAGCGGGTTGCTTTTTCGCGTAGCGTTTCGCATCCCGATCAAACTGGTCCGTGGACTCAAGTTCCCAATTCATGGAGAAAATGAATATTCCGATATAGAATATCAGTCAAGGGGTTCCAGCTTCTAAGTCTCGGAATTCACCAGTGCATACCCCCGCCTGGGGAGTCAAATGGGGTCACAAATGGGGTCAATTGCGGTCGGGTGATAGCATTCGAAGCCTTTGATGAAGCCTTGCGAGTTCTTCGGAAAAACGACGATCGAGCTTTCAGTCCCGGGAATTTGTTGCTCCAAGCAGGAAGTTCTTCGCGATGCTCGTGATTCTTTCCTGCCCGTCGCAGTAGCCATGCTTCACCGCTACGGGCCGTTGCGGCAGGTGCTCGGCGCGATGCCCATGTGCTTGCGGAACAAACGCGAGAAATAAAACGGGTCCTCGTAGCCCACCGCAGCAGCGGCCTCGCTCACGTTGTGGGTTCCCCGCTGGAGCAATTCCATCGCCGTCTGGAGCCTGAGGCGAATCAGCAGGCCGAATGGCGGCAAGCCCGTCTGCTTGCGGCAGAGTTCGGTGAAATGAGGCACGCTGATGTGGCTTTCACGGGCCAGTTCTTCGAGTGTCCATGGATGTGACAGATCCTCGCGCATCATCGCCAGTGCCTTGAGCAGGCGGTTTTCCGCCCGGCGGGAACGGCTGCCGGGAGTCCGCTGATGGACTTTCGCCAGACCTAA
>JAYWDF010000408.1:0-1877 GCA_043779985.1 Akkermansiaceae bacterium
CCTCGCACGGCATCCATCAGAAGCGCGTTTCCGCGATCGGTTTCGACGCCTGTATTTTCACCAACCTCACCCAGGATCACCTCGACTACCACGGCACGCTCGAAGCCTATTTCAAGGCGAAGGCGGACTGGTTCGTGGAATTGGCCGCCGATCCGCACGGAAAGAAGCCGGTGGCCGTGATCAACACGGATGACGCCTACGGCGCGGAGTTGGCAGGCTCGCTGGTTGGTAAAATGGCGGTGATCCGCTTCGGCTTCGGCGTGCACAACGATTTCCGGGCGAACAACTTCCGCCAGAGTGCGCGAGGCATGGAATTCGAGCTCGCGGCAAAAGGGAAAACCTATTTGGTCCGCGCGCCGCTCATCGGGCGCTTCAATGTTTACAATCTGCTAGGCGCCATCGCCGCGGCAAGCGCCTGTGGCATTCGTCCCCGTGACGCCGTCGCCTCGCTGGTGGATGCGCCGCAGGTTCCCGGCCGCATGGAGAACGTCGGCAATGCCGGCGGCGCTACGGTTTTTGTCGACTACGCCCATACCCCGGACGCACTGGAAAACGCCTGCCGGACTCTCCGCGAGCTCGACCCTCGCCGCCTCATCACCGTCTTCGGCTGCGGGGGCGACCGGGACACCGGCAAGCGCCCGCTGATGGCTGCCGCCGCGGCCCGCCACAGCGATGCCTGCGTGGTCACCTCCGACAATCCACGTTCGGAAGATCCTCTCGCCATCATCCGCGAGATCGAGAGCGGGCTGGCGGGCAAGACCTTCCGCAGCATTCCCGACCGTGCGGAAGCCATCGATTTCGCCATCGCGAACTCGCTCTCCGGCGACATCATCCTCATCGCCGGAAAAGGCCACGAGGCTACCCAGCAGTTCGCCGATCACGCGATCGACTTCGACGACCGCAAGCATGCGAGCAAAGCCTTGCGAGATCGTGCCCAAGCCATTTCCGACATGCGATGAACCCGATCCCCGCCCAGCAACTTGCGGACATCCTCGGCGCCCCTCTCGCCGCAGGACGGGGGGACGTGATCGTATCCGCCGGTGTCTCCACGGACACCCGCACGCTGCCAGCCGGCTCGGCATTCTTCGCCCTGCGCGGGGAAAACTTCAATGGTGACCTCTTCGCCGCGAAGGCGCTCGCCGCCGGTGCATCCGTCGCCGTGGTGCAGGAGTGGCAGGGCGAGGTTCCTGCAAATGCGGCGGTCATCGTTGTAGCCGACACGCTGTTAGCTCTGCAGCGCCTCGCCTGCTGGTGGCGGAAGCAGCTCGACATCCCGGTGGTGGGCATCACCGGTTCGAATGGCAAGACCTGCACCAAGGATTTCACCGCTGCGGTTCTATCACAGAGCTTCAACGTCTCCGCGACGCGGGGGAATTTGAACAATCACATCGGCGTGCCGCTCACGGTTCTTGCCACGACGACCGCGCACACGGCGGCGGTTTGGGAGATGGGCATGAACCACTCCGGCGAGATCGCGCCGCTGTGCGAAATCGCCCGGCCGAAATATGGCATCATTACCAACATCGGCACCGCGCATATCGAGTTTCTTGGCTCCCGAGAAGCGATTGCTGAGGAAAAGGGCATGCTCGCCCGCGCGCTGCCGGCGGATGGAATCCTGTTTCTTCCCGCGACCTGCGATTTTCACGACTATCTGCGCCAGCGGACACGCGCTGCCATCATCGCCGTCGGCAACGGCCGCGGCAAGGTCCGCGCGGAGAACCTCCGGTTCCAGGTGGACGGCACTTCCTTTACGCTGGTGATCGAAGGCGCCGAGCCTGCCGAAGTCACCCTCTCCGTGCCCGGACGCCACATGGTGACCAACGCCCTGCTGGCTGCCGGAGTGGGCTGGAAACTCGGGATTTCCTCCGCGGAAATCG
>JAYWDF010000409.1:0-1874 GCA_043779985.1 Akkermansiaceae bacterium
AATCCACCGGCATGGCGCGCACCTTTGTCAAATACAGCGGTGGTGGCAATGCCGCGGCATTTGTTTCCGCCGCAGTGGATCGGGACAATACGGTGACCTTCGACACGGTGAACATGCGCAATCAGGCGCAGACCCAGCAGATCGAAATTTCCGGCGGCAACGGCATGACCTTCGAACTGGGTCTGCAAGCAGGACCGCAGGATACCGATCACGATGGACTCCCCACGGACTGGGAAACACTCAACAATCTCAACGATAACGACGGTGCCGGTGACAACGGTGCCAACGGGGACCCGGACCATGACGGGATCTCCAACATCATCGAGTGGCTCGTCGGGCTCAATCCGCAACTTGTCGACAATTCTGCCTATCCGAAATTGGGCATGTCGAAAATTGCCGGTGGTTTTCGATTCAGCTTCCCCACATTGGCTGCCCGCAATTACCAAGTGCAGGTATCGGCGGATTTGAACTTGTGGGATCCGTTTGGAGCCTCCCAATCCACCGCGCCCGGCAGCCTGCCCGGCACCTTCCAGATTGACGACACCGCGGCGCTGCCAAGGCGCTTCTATCGAATGGTCGTCACACCGGCACCTTGAATCATTTTATGAAACTGCTTAGCTCATTGTTCCTCCTTCCCCTCGCTGGTTTTCTACTGTGGATTAGCAGCGGAAGAGCCGTGGCCGCACTTGCCGAAGCCTGGCACATTCCATCCGTCACCCAGACTGGGATTCCCTCGACGATGCGCGATCCATTCGTGGAAATCGCCCCGGCCGGCACTTTCACGGTTTATACCGGATTCTATAAGAACAACAACGCCGGCGGAAATCAGAACGGCGGGACTCTCTACTTTCGAAAGGGGACATCGGGCGCGTGGTCGAGCACTTCGTTAGGATTCCACGCGAATATTCCTGACAATTCAAATGTCGTGAACCAGTTCTGGAAGGCGACGATCGATCTTGGAGCGGGCGGCCTCAATGCGACCGGCAGCGAGGTCATCCAATATTATTTTGCGACCACCTATGTGGACCGCGAGACGACTTATCTCTACGGTGGGGATCAGGATGGAAAAAACCTGAAGACCGGCGTGCAGGCGACTGCCCAAGCGGCTCCATACAGTTATCGTAACCGGCCGGGCTGGATCTTTCATTCCAACAACCGGTTGATCAATGGCAGCAGTGTGCAGTTTTGGTCAAAGGTGGGGTATATCTCGGACCCCAATGTCCTTCTTACCCAGTGGGCGAACAGCGGGGCTGTCTACTACACCACAGATGGTTCGACTCCAGGTGGTTCGTTAGGCGTTCCGTCCGGAACCAGCCAGGTGGCGGTTTGCACCTACGATCATCCGGAGAGCAATAACCAGGGCGGGCAGAGCGTAGCCGGGACTCCGATGTGGTGGGTAGCCACGGCCCCGACCTTGCTTCAGGCCGTGCCCGTGGGCGGCACGATCAAGTATAAAATCGGCTTCTGGCATAGTGCGAACAACGAGGAAAAATTCGCGGACTATCAGGCTGGCACGGCGAACCAGGTCTTCTCCTTCACCAATGGCACGGTGGGAGCCCCAGTGATGACGGTCAATGGTGTGAACGGCAACTACACAACCACGCACCTGTTTATCAATGAGGCCGCCAGTGATTCGAAGCCCCTGATCGTCGCTTTTGCGCCCGGCCAGTCGAATATCACAGCGGTGGAGGTATTTACCAATTTGAATCGCCGGGATCGCGCGCAACTGGATGCGAACGCCGACGGGATCGAAGACGGAATCAAGCCACCCGATGGAAATAATGCCACCGTCGGGGACAATAACTACTTCACCGCCTATACGATGAACGATCTCGGCAGCGGAAATTATTCGCTCACCTTCGCCGCACAAAAGA
>JAYWDF010000410.1:0-5705 GCA_043779985.1 Akkermansiaceae bacterium
CCCATTCGCCACTGGCCTCGCAAATCCAGCCGCACGCATCCAGGTGTTTCCATAACAGCCGGAGCCATTCGTCGCGCTGGTTCATGTTTCCCCACAACCTCTGGTCCTCGGGATATTTGCGGCGCACGGCCCAAAGCCGGCGGGTGCCGGTGAGCCTGCCGTAAAAGCGTGCCCACGGCTGGGTGAGATGAAGCAGCGTGACTAACAGGACACCCTTCGCCCGCTCCCAGTCGCTCCATTGATCCCGGTGGATGCGGGACGCCTCGATGCCGCTGTAAAATGCCGAGGCAACCGACACCGCCAGCCCGGCGATCCCCGGCAAGATCAACCAGCCCAACGGACTGAGACCTAAGATGCCGATGAGCCCCGCGAGCAACACACAGAAAAACAGGATCTGCCACTCGATCGACTTGAACAGCACCAGCCACGACGAAATGCGCGGCTGGTACATCGACTGGAACATCGCCCCGCCGAAGAATCCCTGATAGATCCGCGGCCGGAGAATCCCCGGCAGCGAGTTCAACACCACGTTGGGCAGACTGTCGTAAATGCTGCCCTGCCAGACGCTATGGCCGAGGACGTTGAAACGCGACGGATAAGCGGCATGGAGATGGGCTTCCGCGTAGCCGTAGCCACGCTGTTGCTTGAGATAGGCACGGACCGAGGAGCGGCGGCGATGCCAGACAAATGCCGAAGGGCTGAACGCGATTTTCTTCTCCCGCACGAGCAGTTTCCAGCAGACATCCACGTCATCCCCCGCCGCGCGGTGGGTGACGTCGAAGCCGCCGATGGCGGCGAGATCCCGCTTCAGGTAGGCCATATTACAGCCCGGGACGTGTTCGGCGATTTCATCGCCCAGCAGCACGTGGGTGGGGTTGCCCGGTGAATGATGCACGCACTGGGCGGTGAAATTCTCATCCGGTGGCGAGAGATTGGGCCCGCCCACCGCCGACGCGCCCTGCTCTAACAAAGCCTGGACCATGAAGAACAACCAGTCCGGGTCCGCGAAGGCATCGTCGTCGATGTAGGCGACGATTTCGCCCTCGGCGAGTTGCATGCCGGTGTTGCGCGCGTTGCTCAGGCCGCCGTTGGTTTCGAGACGGTGGTAGCGGACCGGGAAACGCGCGGCGATTCCGGCGATCGGGACGGTGGAGCCGTCATCCACCACCAGCACCTCATGATTCGGATAGTTCAATTTTCCCAGCGCTTGCAAGCAGGACGCCAGCGTGCGGGCTCCGTTGTAGGTCGCAACCACCACCGTGACGCGCGGCCAGACCTTGCGGCTCATCTGATAGTGGTTCTGCCGGTAAACCTCGCTAACCACCTCGAGCGCGGGTTTCGGACGGCGCTCGGAATCGGTGACGCCGAATGCCCAGCCTTCGATGTCTTCATCGAAAATGCTCCATTCATCCGTCCAACTGTAAACAGCGGTGCCGCAAAGACCCTTTTCGAAGCTGGCCCGCAGGAATCGTCCGAGGAATTCGGCCTGCTCGTCGTTGCCGTGCTTCGCGCTGTCGAGACCCAGTTCCGCCAGGAACAACGGCCGCTCTCCTGCCAGGCTGTGCAGGCGCGCAAGGTAATCCCGGAAACACTGCTCGCGTTCCAGATAGATGTTATAGGAAACGATGTCGAAGTTCGGCAGATTCAGATACTCGGTCGGCGGATGGTTGACATAGGTGACCAGGCCGCCGTCGGAATGCTCTTTGACGATGTTGCAAAGGTTCCGCAGGAATTCACTGACCCGCGGCACGCCATACCAGCGCACGATCAGCGGCGGCACTTCATTGCCGATCGAATACATCAGGATCGCGGGGTGCCCGGCAAGTTCCTTGGTGCGCGCCTCGGCCCACTTATAGAGATAGTCCTCGCGGTCGGTCCCCAGTTCGCAAAAGCGAGGTCCCCAGCCGACCTCGGGAATGAGCATCAAGCCTTTTTCCCAAGCGGCGTCGGCGATGCGTTGGGTGGGCGAGTTGTAGAGCCGCACGGTGTTGATGCCGGCGTCGCGCATCCGCGAAAAGTCGTCCTTCAGTCGCGTGAACGGCGGATACGGCTCGCCCGCGTCATTCGCGCTGAAGCTGCCGTAAGTGATGCCTTTGATCCAGAACCGTTTGCCATTTACCGTTAGGAACTTGCCATCCACGCGGGGACGGAGGGTCCGGGACGGGCCGGAAACTGGAGCTTTTTCCGGCGCTATGAGTGTGCTTGCAATCATGGTGTGGTTGGGGGAGTTAGAAGCGGAGCTGCATGCCCAGCTTGGCGACCAGTTCGGAATCCAACAGTTGGAAACCGGTGGTCCCGTCATAGTAGAGTTGGCTGAGGACGGCGTCGATCTGCCGACCGGGCCCGTATTCCCAAGTGAATCTTGAGTTGAATCCCACGGTGTTCGAAATGGTGTCGTACTGAATGAGATTGGACCAACGCACGCGGGGGGTGAACCTCAACGCCAACCACAGACTCAACAGATGACTGTCGATTGCACCACCCGGCAGGTCGAAATGGTTGTAATCGTAGCCGAGTCCGAAAGCGGTTAGACTGATAGGGATCCACGAGAGATTCGCAAAGGCGGAGCGCCAGTCCCCGCCGTAATAGTCGCCGCCCCGCAGGCCGGTTTCTCCACTCAATGCGCGGCGTTCCGCCATCTTCCATTTCAACTCGCAGGTGGTCATGTCGTAGCTGCCCGCGGGGATCGTAACGCCACCGGGCAAGGTGAATGGATAGGCCGGCTGGTCGAGGGTATCGGTGATGCCGAGGCTGATCTCGTCATTGCCCGCGAGCCTTACCGCCAGCGGATAGAAGCTGTGGCTGCGCGTTTGCAGGTCATTGTCCAGGTCGGTGTAGATCTGGTTCGCATAGATAAAGCTGAACCACTGGTACCAGGTTGGGCTTTCGGGGCGGATCAAATACCGCGAATTGCTCGCGTAGTAGCGGACATCGTTGCGGCGGATGAAGCCCAGCGCGGGATCGAAGCCCGCGCTGATTTCCGCGGCTTGTGCCTCGATCTTGATTTTGTCGCCCGGCCAACTGAGGCCGATTCCATAGGCATGGCCGGTGAAGTCGGGTGATGCGACCGGATCGGTCTGGGACGTGAGATAGAATAAATTCGCGACCAGAGTCTCATCGCCGAGCCATTCGGAAGTTTGGTAGCGGAAATCGAATCCCAGCATCGTATTGTCCCCATCCGACCGGGGGTCGCCGACCGTGGCAATGAGTCCTACTGTGGATTCGCCAAACGCCTGCCGCGTTAACCGTCCGGCGAATACCGGCTTTGCTTCCACGCCTTGCGCCGCGTCAAGATAGGCACTGGTCACGCCAATCTCATAATCCCCCACGCGTCCCGAAAGTTTTCCCGCGCCGATAATGGGCACTTGCTCGCCGGTTTCTGAAAGTCCGACCCGACGCGTGAAATAAGGAATTAGCAACCCTTCATTCAAATCGGCGAACCGATAGATCCCGGAATCCTCAAGGAAAAAGTCCCGTTTTTCCGGGAAGAATAAAGGGAAGCGGGTGAAATTGATTTGGCGTTGGTCCACCTCCGTATCGGCGAAGTCGGTGTTGAGGCTGAGCGTGGCGGTCAGTCCAGGGTTGATCCTCCAGCGGACGTCGAGTCCCGCATCTCCGCTGAGATCCGCGTCTTCACCTTGTTCCTTGCGAGAGCGGGCCAGAACATAAGGCGAAATCTCCAATCCGAGATGCACCGGCAAGCCATGCAGTCCGGTTAGAGTCCCGGCGTTACCCGCGTAATGCACCTTGGTTTCCGGCCGCGGCGAGGTCCAGCGCCCACTCTCCCCTTTGCGGGCGATGCTCCTCGAAAAATTGAATCCCCATTCCTCTCCTTTCGGATCGTAGGCGAGCGTCTTGAAAGGGATGACGATTTCCGCAGTCCAGCCCTTTTCATCCCTCCGGCAGCGGACATCCCAAATGCCGTCCCAATCGGTGTTGGCGGTGAAATGATTGCTCACCAGAGCGTCCCAACGGCCTTCGTCGGGACTTACGGCGAATACATAGCCATTGCGGCGGTCGTGAAACGTGTCGAAAAAAAATGCCACATGGTCACCCACCAGGACTGATCCGTCGCGCTCCCGACCGCGGGCCAGGATGCCACCCGGTTCCCGGTCGTAACAACGGACTCCAATGTAGAGCGCCGTTTGATCATACACCATGTGGACTTCCGTCGCCTCAGTCATGGGTTTGCCCGGGAGCGGCTCGACTTGCTTCAGGCCGGAAATCACCGCGGAGCCTTGCCAAGCCGCGTCATTCAACTGGCCATCAATCACCGGCGGAACCTCCACCGCGACGGCGGCCACCGATTTCTCCCCCGCGGCCTGCGTAGGCATCACCAACCCAACAAACAAAACCGCCATCACTCGGGGAAAAAAACCACTTCTCCATAAGGCGTTGAGGGCGGTTCTCTCAAGGCGCGGCCCGACCCGCCAACCGTCTGCAAGGTTGCCTTTTCTTCGAGGTGCGGGGGGGCTGGTCATCGGGTCGCTGGGGGGCGGGACTCGGTCGAGCGGATTGCCTTAAAACGGCATTTGAATTCGCCCATGCGTTCCAATTCAAGCAATAATTTTCAAATTCCAAAATATCTCCTTGTACTTTGCAAAAGTAATGACAGCGGGACAGCCTTCTAAAAATGGGCTTCTTAACAGCCGAGGACCAGGCCACCAAAGAGAGTGTCATTCTCTTCACCGTCCGGGGGCAGCATCGCTATGGTCCCCGCTTAAGAAACCCACTTGGACATCACTGGCGGTGGATGCCTGGCTGTTCAGAGTGTGAGTAGCTGGAAATCTGGATGAGGTCCGAGGATGGGCTTGGCGGCGGGAAACCGCCGCCACGATGCTGCAAACGAATCGTTTGCCAGCCCGGCGGTTCTCGGTATGCTCTGCGCTCCGGCAAAAGTGGCCGGTTCTTAATAATGAATCATCCTCATGTAGCGATTGTAGGTGCCACGGGTGCCGTCGGTGTCGAAATGCTCCTTTGTCTCGAACAGCGGAAGTTCCCGCTGGGGAAACTGACGTTGCTGGCTTCAGCACGTTCCGCTGGGAAAAAAATGATTTTCCGTGGGAAAGAAATCGCGGTGGAGGAACTCACTCACGAGTCTTTCGCGGGGGTGGACATCGCGCTGTTCAGCGCGGGCGGCGGGATTTCCTTGGAATACGGACCGTCAGCCGCAGCGGCGGGCGCGGTGGTGATCGACAATTCCTCCGCCTTCCGGATGGACGCGAACGTGCCGTTAGTAGTGCCGGAAATCAACCCACAAGCCGCGAAGAACCGCCCGCGTGGCATCATCGCCAATCCGAACTGCACGACGATCATTTCACTGATGGCACTGGCGCCTTTGCACGAAGCGTTCGGGCTGCGGGCTATCATTGCTTCGACCTATCAGGCAGTGTCTGGATCAGGTGCGCAGGGCATCGTCGAATTAGAAGAGCAGATGAAGGCGATCCATTCTGGCGAGCCGGTGACCCTCAAAGTTTATCCGCGCCAGATCGCGTTCAATGTGATCCCGCAGGTGGATAGTTTCACGGATAACGGCTACACCAAGGAAGAGATGAAAATGCTCAACGAAGGCCGAAAAATCATGGATCTGCCAGACCTCAAAGTTTCCTGCACCTGCGTGCGGGTGCCGGTCTATCGGTCCCACTCGGTGTCGATCACCGCGCAGTTCGAGCGTCCGGTGGATGCGGATACCGCGCGGGCCGCTT
>JAYWDF010000411.1:0-1872 GCA_043779985.1 Akkermansiaceae bacterium
GGCTTCGATGTTCACGATGCAAGGAGTCAGCCCCTTGGGCAGCAATTTGAAATCCGCGGACTGTTTGAGTTGACTCGCAAAGACCTGCTTGAGGAAGGCCTTGAAATCCGCGCGGAGCTCCGGGGCCACGAGGTGTCCGAACCCCTGTCCAATGAGCCTGGAGCGCTCGACGCCAACCAAGCAAGTCCCGGTGAGATTCGCCAACCGGATGGTGCCGTCCCTGGCAAGGGTGAAATATCCCACCGGAGCGAAATCATAGAGATCGGTGTATTGATCAAGCAGCACTTCTGCCCGGTCCCGGGCGGCCCGCAGTTCCGCATTCTGCATCTCCAACTCGATCTGATGGACCTCCAATTCATGGCGTAGCCGGTGCATGTCAGCCTCCGGCCGGGGGGAAGTCACACCTGCCTCGCGCACCTCAACCAGGCGTTCAGCGCTGTGACGCAAATCGTTGGCAGTCTCCAGGTGGGTTGATTTCTTCGGCATGGCGGGCAAGATTAGATTTTCGGATTTTTCGGATTTTTCGGTGGCTTCGTTCCGCCGCTCCGGGTGCGCTTGCGCTCGGCATTGAGCGCCACCTGAGCTTGATCCATTTTTTCGGATTGGTCGGCGAGACGATTTTCCAAGGTCAACTGATGCTCCTGTAATTTCCCTTCGCGAGTCTTTGCGATACTGATGTCCCAGAACGTGATGACCACTCCGTCAATACGATCGTCGAGTGTCCGGTAAGGCATGATGCGGACGGTGAACCAGCGTCCGTCTTGCGTGCTGATTGGCTTTTCAAGAAATCCAAGTTTTCGCAGGACCTCTCGGGCGTCCACCGTCAGTTCCGGATAGAGCAGGTCGGACGCAAGGTCGGTGATCGGCCGCCCCACGTCTGCGGGAATGAGCTTGATGACCTTCGTCGCCTGCGGAGTGAAGCGCCGCACGTTGAGCTCTTTGTCGAGAAACAGGGTGGCAATGTCCGTGCTGTCGAGCAGGTTCTTCATGTCGTTACTCGCCCGAGACAGCTCGTCCACTTTGGACTGGAGCTCGTGGTTCACGGTTTGAAGCTCCTCGTTCATCGACTGCATCTCTTCTTTGGAGGTGGTATGCTCTTCGTTGGTGGACTGCAGTTCTTCATTGGCGGACTGCAGCTCTTCATTCGCGGAGCGCAGTTCTTCTTGCGAGGTCTGCATCTCCTCGTGAGTCGCCCGCGCGTCACTCTGGAAACGCAGCAGTTCCCGCTCCAACTCCTCCAAGCGAGTGGCATTGCGCGGAGTCGGCTTGCGGGCTCGGACCGCATGAGTCGCGACGGGCGCTGTCATTTCTCGGAATACGATCATCACCAGACCAAACAGCGGACCCGGCTGATCGAGCATTTGAATCGTCACTTCGACGCAGAAACCGCCGTCCTCCGGCCCGATTCTGAGGTCATGCAGCACCACACTCTCCTTTTGCCGGAGCGCCTTTTGAAACCCTGTCAGCAGCTCGTAGCGCAAACCTTCACGGGCCATGGCAAAGACATTCCAGTTTGCCTTTCCAGCAGCCGGTTCAAGGTATTTGCCTGTCCGGCCACTGATGTGAATGATGTCGCCCCGATCATTAGTTAGAACCGTGGGTGGTGCGTAGCGCTGCAATATCAATTGCTCTGCCAGAGCGGACAGGCTGGCCGCCGGCTTGACCGCGGGATAGATCTCTGAAGCCGTAGGCACGACCGCGCTGAAGGACGAGGGAAAGGCGATTGGCTCGAAGCGCAGGACGGACTCGGTCCGCCGGAATATCCGCGATTTGGCACTGAGAGGGGCGAATAAGTCGGTGAAATCCCCAATGGTTTCCGCGCTGCCTTGAAATAAGATGCCGCCTGGATTAAGGCTGTAGTGAAACAGCGGG
>JAYWDF010000412.1:0-5697 GCA_043779985.1 Akkermansiaceae bacterium
CCGACCTTGGTAATCCTCCTCTTTGTTTTGGAATGCTATGAAAACCCTGCGCTCGATCCCACTCAACAGGCCATCGAACTGTTTGAGACCCCCGACAAAGCCTACGAGGCCCTCACCGGCCATTGGCAGCGGACGCGCGAGCACTTCCCGGTCTACGGCGTGGCCGCGGCGCTGAAGTCCCTTGAAGAACGCCTCAAGGTCCCGCCGGAAAAAAGTATTTTTAATCAACCCCTGCCTCCCAGCTGCGGTCCCGACGACTGGTTTACGAAATAGGCCTACGGGTTTCCTCTCGACAGACCCGACACAAGCGCCAAACTCCCCTCCCCTTACCTGTTTACTCCATGCGGATCGCTCTTTTCGGTGACATACACGCCAATCTCGAAGCCCTTGAGGCCGTCCTCGAGGACGCTTCCCAACAAGGCGTGACCGACTATGTCTGCCTCGGCGACATCGTCGGCTACAATGCCGATCCCGCCGCCTGCCTGGAAATCGTCCGCGCCATGGATTGCCCCACCGTGAAGGGCAACCACGACGAAGACGCCTCCGGAAGCCACTCGCTCGACAGCATGAACCCCATCGCCGCGATGGCCTTGGAATGGACCCGCCGGCAGCTCACCGATGAGCAACGCCTGTGGCTCTCCCGCCTGCGCATGGTCCGCCAGGTTTCCGACTTCACCGTGGTCCACAGCACGCTCGACCAGCCAGCCCACTGGAACTACGTGACCAATCGTTTCGATGTGATGTCGAATTTTTCCTATCAATTCACCCAGCTCTGCTTTCACGGCCACACCCACGTCCCGCGCGTGTATGTGAAAACCGACAAGGTCTTGGAAGTGCCAGCCGACTCCATCGCCATCGAGCCCGGCGCGAAATACTTCATCAACGCCGGCTCCGTCGGCCAGCCCCGCGATGGCGACTGGCGCGCCTGCTACGCGATCTTCGACCTCGATCACAACCTGATCGTCTTCCGCCGGGTCGAGTATGACATCGCCAAGACCCAGGCGAAAATCATCGCCGCCGGGCTGCCCGCCATGCTCGCCGAGCGGATTCACGAAGGCCGGTGATCCGGCCAAGGGCGCTTGAATGCGCGCAGCAGCGATTAGGTCGCCGGTTTTTGAATAACGGGAAGGGTCGTTATCCGGGAGCCAAGCAAACCAACCGGAGCGGCCAGCGCGGAATCAGGCTGAGCCGTCGCGGTGCGGATGGATCTTCTCCTCTGCGTTGGACTTGGCGATTTCCTGGTCAATCGAATCGATCTGCGCAATGAGCTTTTCCGGCCGCGTGACTTGCTCCAGCACGGCATACTCCTCGTCGGCTTCTTCTTCCACTCCGACTTTCCGGGCGATCAAGTGCAGGAGCTTCATCGTTTTGGTGGTTTCCTGTTCGGCCAAGAGATTGATTTGCAGGTCCAACTTGCTGCGCCGCTCCTCCACGCGGGCCTGGCGATTCTCGGCGATCAGCAGGAAAATGGACAGGAAGATCGCTTCCAGAGAAACGACCAAGGTCAGAAACGCGAAGGGAAACGGGTCCCACGGTTTCGGCAGGATCAGCGTGTTGAGCGACATCCAGACGGTAAAGGCGATGGCGTTGATCCACAGGAACAGCATCGAGCCGCAGACACGGTTAATCTCCGCGGCAATCCGGTCGCCCAAGGACTCCTGGCGCTGGGCGGCCCGCTCCAATTGCCCGATGGTCCTGACGTTTTGGGCGGTGATTTGTTCGACCGTCTTCGGAGGCACAGACTTTTTGGTATTGGCGGGCGTGGCGCTCATATCAACATCTACTGGAGCATCCGTTGCGGGCCATCGCAATGGCATATTCGGAAATGAAGGATTCGTCACCCGCGCGGTTCATGATTCCGCAACGTGCCCCATGTCTTCCCATGAGCAAATCCATTCCGCCATGGGAAAATTTTCCGGGATGCCCGGCTTCCGCACGATGCGGCCCGGCCATGCGGCGAGGGCTATTTTGTGCAGGTTGGAGATTGTAGCCGGTCCCGAGCTTGGGTTCCAACGGGCTGATCACGATCGAGAAAAGCCGAGCGGAGAGGTGGACGGCCGCATTCTTGAAATTTCAGCAGGAGGTCGTTTTTCCTATTGCAAATCAGTCTCAATTGCCGATCGTAAGCGCCGATGTCACACGACCTTGCAGGCGATTTGAAAATCGACAGCGCCATGACCTTGAATCAAGTCAAGGTGGGCTGTGACGTACAAATCCGCTTTCTGAGCGGTCCGGGCTGCGACCGGCTGCGCGATCTCGGATTCTGCGAGGAGCTGCAACTCCGCAAGCTCACCAGCGGGCGCAACATGATTTGTTCGATTTGCGGCACGCGCATGGCCATCAGCAAAGAGCTCGCGGAGCAGGTGCTGGTCTCCCCCGTGCCTTAAATTCCCATGTCCGCCGCCGCAGACGCACCCTCCACGATCGCACTGATCGGCAATCCCAACGCGGGCAAGACGACCCTTTTCAACGCGCTCACCGGCGCGAACCAGCGGGTGGGAAATTACTCCGGCGTCACGGTGGAGGTGAAATCCGGTGAAACCTTCACGCCCCACGGCCGGAAACTGCGGGTGCTCGACCTGCCCGGCTGCTACTCGTTGCGCGCGAATTCCCTCGATGAAAAAGTCGCGGTGGACGCACTCACGGGAGCTCTCCCCGGCGAGAAAACCCCGGACGTCGTCGTCTGCGTGGTGGACGCCTCGAACCTCGAACGCCACCTCCAACTCGTCCTCCAGGTCATCGAGCTGGGGCTTCCCGCCATCCTCGCGCTGAACATGGTGGACGTCGCCGAAAAGTCCGGGCTGCGCCTGGATCCCGCGAAGCTGGCGGAAGAACTCGGCATCCCCGTGGTCCCAATGCAGGCGAACGCCAAAAAAGGCATCGTCGAGCTCAAACAAGCGCTGCGCTTCCCCCACCCGCTCGCGGCCGAGGCCACCTGGTTGAGCGGCGCGGCCGATCCGGAGTCCGCCAGACGCGCCTTCGTCACCCGGCTGTGCGAACTCGCCGCCCGCCGCCCGGACGCCCACCAGCAGACCGCTTCTGATCGAGCGGACGCCGTGCTGCTCCATCCGGTCTACGGCTGGATCTCGATGATCGTGATTTTCTTCACCGTGTTCTGGGCGATTTTCTCATTCGCGCAGATTCCCATGGGCTGGATCGAAGCCGGACAAGGCGCGCTGGGCGACTGGATTGGGTCGAAAATGGCGGCAGGCGATCTTCGGTCGCTCATCGTCGACGGCATGCTCGGCGGCGTGGGCGGCGTGGTGATGTTCCTGCCGCAAATCGCCCTGTTATTTCTTTTCATCGGCCTGTTGGAGAGCTCCGGCTACATGGCGCGCGCCGCCTATCTGATGGACGGGATCATGGCCAAAGCCGGGCTCAGCGGGAAGTCCTTCCTGCCGCTCTTCAGCTCCTACGCCTGTGCGATTCCCGGCATCATGGCCACCCGCACCATCGATTCTTCCAAGGAGCGGATCGTCACCATTTTCGTCGCGCCGTGGATGAGCTGCTCGGCGCGGCTGCCGGTCTATTTCCTCGTCGTCCCGCTGCTGCTGCACGAGAAGGAAGGCACTTGGAAGCAGGCGCTGGTGCTCTTTTCCATCTATACCCTCGGCACGCTAACCGCTTTCCTCGTCGCCCGCATCCTGCGTGGCCGGCTGGGCGAGGACATCACGCCCGGGCATTTCATGCTTGAGCTTCCGCCCTACCGCAAGCCGCAGTGGGACTACATTTTCCGGCACGTGCTCGACCGCGCCTGGTCGTTCGTAAAAAAAGCGGGAACCATCATTCTCGGCCTCTCGATCCTGCTCTGGGCGCTCAGCACCTATCCGAAGACCAAGGACGCCGACGGGGCGACAGCACTGGCTAACAGCGCGATGGGCCGCATCGGCGCGGTGATCGAGCCGGTGGTCAAGCCGCTGGGATTCGACGGGCGGATGGGTACCGCGATCCTCACCTCCTTCGCCGCGCGCGAGGTGTTCGTCTCCTCAATGGCCATTCTCTATCGGGTCGATGAATCGGACAATGAGGAGGAAACCCGCAACGTTCTCCGCAGCCAGCTCGCCGCCGCGCGGTGGCCGGACGGCCGCCCGATTTTCACGCCGCTTTCGCTGGTGTCGCTGCTGGTGTTTTTCATTTACGCGCTGCAATGCCTGCCCACCAGCGCGGTGGTCGCCCGCGAGTCCGGCTCGTGGAAGTGGGCGCTCGGGCAGTTCGTTTTCATGACCGGCTTCGCCTACGCGGCCTCGCTCGTCGTCTTCCAAACCGGCAAACTCCTCGGACTCTAACACTATGGACTGGCAAACACTCACCGCAGTCGGCATCGTGGCCGTCACGCTCACGATTTTCCTCGTCCGCCTCGCCCGCCCGAAAAAAAGCTCAGGCTGCGGCAAGGGCTGCGGCTGTGACAAACCCAAGCACTGAATGAAAATCGAACACGTCGCCTTCAACGTGGCCGATCCGGTCGCCGTCGCCGCCTGGTATGGCGAGCACCTCGGGCTTGTGGTCGTCCGGCATCTCCCGCTGCCGACGCAAACCCATTTTCTAGCCGATGATTCCGGCGCCAGCGTGCTCGAGATTTACTGCAACCCACCGCAAGAGGTTCCGGACTATGCGGCGATGAATCCGCTTCTCTTCCACCTGGCCTTCGTCTCGGATGCCCCGGCGGACGACAGCGCGAGACTGATGGCCGCCGGCGCTTCCTGGGTCGATGAACTCCGGCTTCCCGACGGCAGCCACCTGATCATGCTGCGAGATCCGTGGGGCTTGGCCCTCCAACTTTGCAAAAGGGCCGCCCCCTTGGTGCGTAAGGCTTGAAGATGCACGCGCGGCTGGCTATTCCTGCGGAGTGCTGATTCGAAACCGCCTTGAAGATTTGCCCGCGCTGGGCGTCCCGCTGCATCTCGCACTCGGAGTTTTCGACGGCGTGCACGTGGGCCACCAAGCGGTCATCCGCCGCGTGATCGATGCCGCCGCTCGCGAGGGCGGGCTTGCCGGGTTACTCACCTTCGACCCGCACCCGATCCGCGTGATCGCGCCGAACAAGGCTCCCACCTCCTTGTTGGAAACTCTGGATCACAAGGCGCAGGCGGTGAGCGCTCTCGGGGTACAACTTTTCATCCCCCTGCATTTCGACCTCGCATTCGCGCAAATGGAAGCCTCGGAATTCATCGACCGCCTGATGGCCGCCCCTGTCAAAACCATCGCAGTCGGAGAGGACTGGCGCTTCGGCCACAATCGCAGCGGCGACGTCACGTTTCTCGCCCACGAGGCAGCCCGCCGGGGATTCACCTTGGAAGCCGTGCCGCCGGTCATGCATGACGGCGAACGGATCAGCAGCACCCGCATCCGCCAAGCCATCCGTGATGGCAATCTCAGCGCCGCGGAACAAATGCTCGGCCGGCCGTATGTGGTGAACGGAACGGTCATCGAGGGTAAAAAACTCGGCCGCACCCTCGGCTTCCCGACTGCCAACCTCAGCACCGGCGCGGCACAACTCCCACCCGACGGCGTCTGGGCCGTCAGCGCGCGACTCGCGGCCGGGCAACCCGTCGCGGGCGTGGCAAACCTGGGAATGCGTCCGACCGTGGCTGGCGACACTCGCTCGCTGGAGGTGCACCTGCTCGATTTTTCCGCCGATCTTTACGGCCAGGAGCTCGAAGTCCGCTTCCTCAAGCACCTCCGGCCCGAAATCAAATT
>JAYWDF010000413.1:0-1868 GCA_043779985.1 Akkermansiaceae bacterium
GAGCCCCGGGCGGATGAGCTCCGCCGTGCCGCCGCGAGGCACCAGCTGGCGGCCTTCGTCGCCGGTGACCGTCCACTCGCCGATGACGACGGGTGCCGCTAACTTCGGTGCGCCGAGACGCAGGTAAGTGGCCTTTCCGGCCCGGGCTCCGTAGCGCAAGGTGACTTCCACCGCTTGATTCGGATCGATCTGCGAGGGCAGCGGGATCAAGGTTTCCGCGCCGTCGGCACGGGCGTTGACTGCCTCGCCGTTGATTTTGGCCTCCCACAGCGCCGCGCCCGCTGGCAAGGTGGCCCGCAAGGCACTGCGGCCCCGGGATTTCACGAAAAACCGGGCGTCAGTGACCCATTGCCCGTCGCGCGAAACCTGGCTCGAGAGCTTGAGGAAATCGACGACCTGCTCGACGGTTTCGCCTGGGACGAACCACTCGATTTTCATCCCGATCTTGAAATCGCGGGCCGTGTATTGCCACGCGGCGAGGGTCGGCGCGGTGCTGAGTAAACGGAACTCGGCGGGCAGCTCGGTAGGGTCGATCGCCAGCAAGGGACCTTCGCTGCTGGGCTTGCCGAATTTCACCTGCAAGGGGCTCACCACTTGGACGTAGCCGCGCTCCGCCTGCACTTCGAGCGGGCGGACTTCACCTGGGGCGATGTCGCCGCCACGGGCGCTCATCGGTTGCTCGAAGGTGAGTAAAACGGTGCCGGTGCCGAGGACCGGACGCGAGAGCGGGACAATCACCGTGTTGCCCTCGCGCCGCCAATCGCGACCGACGTTTTGGCCGGTGATGTCAATGTTGCCGATGCCGTCGGGCACGGAGATTTTCCACTCGGTGGCTGGCGCGCCGACGACGAAATAGTTGATCAGGACGCTGCCATAGGCCGCACCCGCCTTGAGCGAGTAAAGGTGGAACACGTCCGCCTGAATGCTTTGACCGAGGGCCTCCACGCTGAGGCCGACCTTCCAATCACCTTCCCGCAAACGGAACGCCTGTTGCAGCCCGGCGGTCTTGGTCGGAAAAAAGGTGATCGGCACCTCGGCGACGCCGGCTGTTTTGCCAGCGACTAACCGATACCCCGCCGCCGCCACCGCGCCGACGTAGCCGCGGCGCGACTTCGCGCCGGGGAAACCGAGTGGCTGGAGATCCCAAGGACCAGCCTTGGCAGCTTGGTTCTTCTCCAGCTTCACGCTGAGAAGTTGGCGGTTTCCCACCGCTTGTTTGAAGATGATCTTGAGACGACGCTTGCCATCCTTCACCTCGCCGGCCACCGCGTAGTCCGCGACTTCCGCGCCGGTGACCGAAGCGACCGCATGATCCGCCGGGATCTCCATTTCCCACTCGCGCAGCGGGGCCTCGCGG
Organism: Akkermansiaceae bacterium; assembly: GCA_043779985.1. Lineage (GTDB taxonomy): Bacteria > Verrucomicrobiota > Verrucomicrobiia > Verrucomicrobiales > Akkermansiaceae > Luteolibacter. The sequence goes on from JAYWDF010000413.1 coordinate 1,358, forward strand.
ATGTCCAACTCCAGCGAGGAAGTCACCCGGCGATCGGTCTCCGCCAGCTCGTAAACGGTGACCTCGGTCACGCTGACTTCCGGTAGAACCTGATCCGCCTGGATCGAATAGCCGTAGTCCGCCGAGGGAAATCGATAGACAAACACCTGCCGCAGCGACTCATCGACTCCGCCGGGAAATTGACCGGGCGCGAGCTGGATCAAGCCCTTGGCATCGGCAACTTCGATCCTAACGGCACCTTCGTTCGCGACCCGCAGCCAGCCGCTGTGGCGCAGTGCGCCGAGGGGCACCATACGCAGCGCCTGGACTTTCACGGGAAATCCGCCGAGCGCGGCCTGCGCTTCGATCACAATCCGGCCACTGCCTTCGATCGGCCGGCTCAACTTCACCTCAAGCCTCCGCTTGCCCGCCTCCTCGACCACCGCCCAACCTAACACCGGTTCCCCGGAAACGGCCAGCACTTCGCCGGGTCCCTCCAGCGAGAGCGAAAGGGCGGCGAGCTTGCCTTGGA
>JAYWDF010000414.1:0-1867 GCA_043779985.1 Akkermansiaceae bacterium
GTGGCCCTCGGGCCTCACCGGCACAACTACTGATAGAACCCGGTTCGAAGTATCATGACCCGTGCTTTCCTGATCGATCATTCCACCTAACAAACGAGGAGTCGGAGCCAGGATCAGCGCGGCCATCGGAATCCGGATTTTCCATTTCCGGGCGATTGCGGCGAAAAGCTGAAGCGCAGCAAGGGAATGTCCTCCAAGTTCGAAAAATGATTCATCGCGGCCGATTGTCTGGACGCCGAGCAAGCCCGTCCACAGATTGGCAAGCCACATTTCGGTAGGGGTGGCCGGCGGGTCCGAAGATACGTGGGTGCTGGCCGTGAGTAGCGGTTCCGGCAGCCTTTTGCGGTCAAGTTTCCCGCGTTCCGTGAGCACGAAATCATCCACGACGGCCCAACGTGTGGGGATGGCGGCAGCCGGCAAATGCACTGCGGCGTGGGCCGCGAGCAAACCCGGCCATCCCTCGTCAGGCGGCCTGTTCCAACGAACCCACGCAGCTAGCAGATTGGAGCCACCGTGGCCGCGCACCGGTCCCGCATGGGCGGCGGAAACACCCTCGAATGCCTCGAGCACGCGGATCACTTCATTGGGCTCCACGCGGTTCCCCCGGATTTTGAGTTGATCATCCTGCCGTCCGAGGAATCGAAGTTTTCCATCATCATCCCAGCAGACGCGGTCGCCGGTGCGATACCAGTATCGACCGTCGATGAAGCGAAAAGCTGCCGCGGTAAGATCAGGCCTTTGCCAATAGCCCGCCCCTACGCAGATGCCTCCCAGCCAGAGTTCACCCGCAGCTCCGGATGGAAGGCTTCGTCCCGAGGAATCGCCAACTCTGGCAAACACTCCGGGCAGAGGACGGCCGATTGCCGGGTCCCCGGATTCATTCCAATCCCCGCGGACCAGCTCCGCGGTCCCGACGATGGACGCCTCGGTGGGACCATAAGTATTGATGAGCAGGTGCTCTCGACCACCCGAGACAAACCAGTCTTTGATCGCGGCGGCCGATGCACGCTCTCCGCCAATGATGGTGGTCCGCACGGATTCGGGAATGGTCTCGCTTTCAGAAACCATCCACGCGCACCAGGCCGCCCAGTGTGCAGTGGACAAATCGAGCACTGTGATGCCAGTCTCCCGGATGAACCTTTGGAATTCGTCCAGATCCGCTGCTAGATTTTCGGGTCGCGGGACCAGCGTCGCACCGCTGAGCAAGGTGGCGAGGAGTTCTTCGAGGGACGCGTCGAATCCGGGTGATGCAAACTGCAGCACCCGATCCGAAGGTCCGATGCCTGCCAGCCTCGCGATGCCGCGTGCTTCGTTGGTCACTCCGCCATGCACCATCATCACGCCCTTCGGCTGACCGGTGGAACCGGAAGTATAGAGGATCGACAAGGTTTCCCTCGGGTCGCCGGGGACAGGTGACGCGCAGGTTTTCCCAGTCGATCCGTCGATGGCAAGGCAGGGCAGCAAGAAATCCGCACAGGCGGCGAGGTCGTCACTGAGGATCAGGACAGGGCCCGCATCGTCGAGGATCGTGCGCAAACGATTCTTCGGCAGGGCTGGATCGAGTGGCACATTGACGGCACCCACGCGGGCGAGGCCTAACAAAACTACGGCAAGGTGCTTGCGGGTCCAAAGAATACTGGCGACAGTCTGTCCGGCGCACACGCCCGCCTCCTGCAGGCAGGCCGCCAAATGCTCTACTTGAGCTCCGAGCTCCGCATAGCTAACTTTTGATTCCGGTGTCCACAGAGCGCACCGTGAAGCAAATGTTTCCGCGGCATCGCGCCAGGCTGTGGCCAAATGCAGATGGGCGGCCGGTTCACCCCCGGTTTCCCAGTGGCCGAGGGTGCCTTGCATCGTGGCGGGCAAC
>JAYWDF010000415.1:0-5661 GCA_043779985.1 Akkermansiaceae bacterium
GTGGGCTGCTGTTGCCCGTTCGCTTCTACTTGGCCGGCCACGGGAGCAGGGGCGGCACCGGGTTTGGCGACCCAGGCGATGGAAAAGCCGATGAGGGCCGTGAGGGCGGGAAGGAGAACGGAGGATTTCATGCGTTGCGGATGGCGATGATCGCGGCAGCCATATCGGGCGCGCGGAAGGTGGAAGAACCTGCAACCATGACATTGGCCCCCGCGGAATAGCAGCGGGCTGCTGTGACGGCGTCGATGCCTCCATCCACTTGAACGTGGTAGCTGAGCCCTTTTGTCTCGCGAATCCGCACTGCGGCGGTGATTTTTTCCAGCACCTCGGGCATGAACGACTGCCCGCCGAAGCCTGGGACGACCGTCATGCACAGCAGCAGGTCGATTTGATCGAGAAAGGGCTCCACCGCGCTCAAGGGGGTGGCGGGGTTGATCGCCACGCCAGCCTCGCAGCCACCTTCGCGGATGCGGCGCAGCGTCTCCGCCATGTCGTGCTCCGCCTCGATGTGGACGGTGATCATGTCCGCGCCCGCGGCGATGAAGCGCTGCAAGTAGTGGTCGGGCCGCGAAATCATCAGGTGCACATCGAGGTAGATGTCGTTCGACTCGTGCACGGTCTGCACCATGGCAGGTCCGAAGGAAATGTTATCGACGAAATGGCCGTCCATCACGTCCAAGTGCATCCAGTCTGCCCCGGCGTGGATCGCGCGGCTGACTTCGTCTCCGATGCATGAAAAATCCGCCGCCAGCAGGGACGGGGCGATGACGCGGTCTTTGAAAATTTTTGGAATCACGGAAGTGATATGAACCACGGATCAGGGGACGAAACACGGAAAATTTTCCCCGCAGGCTGAAACGGCGTGCGTGCCGGGTTTCCATCCGCTACCCCTCGGGCGTGGACGACGAAGGACCGATCATTGATTTGCACAGCGACATTTATTTCATGGGCCAGGCGCTGCGTGAAGCCCGCAAGGCCTACGCTGCCGGGGAGGTCCCGGTCGGTGCCGTGGTCGTGCGCGAGGGCCGGATCATTTCCCGGGCGTGGAACCAAGTGGAAATCCTCAAGGACGCCACCGCCCACGCGGAAATGCTGGCCCTGACCGCCGCGCAAGAGGCACTGGGCGACTGGCGGCTGGAGAAATGCATCCTCTACGTCACCAAGGAACCCTGCCCGATGTGCGCCGGGGCGATTGTGCATTGCCGCCCGGAACGCGTCGTTTTCGGCTGCCCGGACCCCAAAGCGGGCGCCGCCGGTGGCTGGATCAACCTCCTGGAAGCCAATCCTCCGCTGAACCACCGCTGCGACGTCACCGCCGGCGTCTTGGGCGAGGAATGCCTCTTCATGATCCAGAGCTTCTTCCGCGAGGCACGGGAGCGGAAGAAAATCGAACGCTTGGGCGATTCGCCGGAGGCGTTGAATTGATCTGGCGGGGCGATTCCAAACAGGCGACTCTTCGTCAGGAAATCCGCCAACAAGGTCCTTAGTTCTCAGCGCGCTTGCACCGCCTCCCGCATCTCTTTAGGAAATCCCCGTGGCCGCGAAACCGAAGACAACTCCCCAGAACGCCGGAAATTTCTTCGCGGTGGTCGGCAGCGATGAGGGACTGGTCCGTGAAAAGGCGCTGCTGCTCTACAACCAGCTCACCAACGGCGTGGATGATGGCTTCACCCACGAAACTATCGACGGCATCGCGGACAACTCCGAGTCCGCCCACGAGATCTGCTCCTCCACCGTCCAAGCGCTTCTAACGATTCCGATGTTCGGCGGCGACAAGGTGGTCTGGCTGCGCAACGCGAATTTCCTCGCCGACAACGTCACCGGCCGCTCGCAACGCACCGAGGCCGGCGTCGAGAACCTCCGCGCCACGCTTGAACGCGGCATCCCGGACGGGGTGAAATTCCTGCTCACCGCCCAGGGCGTGGACAAGCGCCGCGGCTTCTGGAAATACATTGAAAAAGCCGCGAACGTGCAGGTCCACGACCGCATCGACACCAGCCGTGACGATTGGCAGGACCAGGTCGCCTCGTTGGTTGGCAAGCGCGCCAAGGAGCTCGGCCTGCGCTTCCATCCGGACGCCATGGCGCTCTTCGTCATGCTCGCCGGCGAGCAGTCCCAACAGATTAGCAACGAGCTGGAAAAACTCGATCTCTACCTCGGCGAGGAACGTCGCGAAGTCACCGAGGACGACGTCCGCGTGCTCGTCCCGCTCAGCCGCGCGGCGGTGGTTTTTGAAATCGGCAAGGCCATCCAGTTAGGCAATGCCGCCCGCGCCATCCAGCTCATCGACCAGCAGCTCGAAGCCGACGAGTCCGCTATCGGCATCATGCGCGCCTCGATCATCGGCGTCGTTAGAAATCTCTTCATGGCGAAGCTCATCATCGAGAAATTCAAAGTCCCCACCGGCAACTACAGCGCCTTCTCCGGCGGCCTCAACCGCCTTGCCGAAGCCGACCGCGCCTGGCTCCCGCAGAAAAAAGACGGCTCCGGCGTGAATGTCTTTCCCATTTTCCTCGCCGCGGAAAACGCGAAGAACTTCGAGCTCGCCGGCCTCCAGCACGTCATGGAAGCCACCCTCAAGGCGGACCAAGCGCTCGTCACCACCGGCCTCGACCATCGTCTGGTGCTGCACCGGCTGATTGTGGAAATCGCCTCTGCGAGAAAAGCTCCGGCGCGACGGCGGTGAAATCAGATCATTCTCCGATCTGATCGAGGCTGCTGTAGTAGCCGCCATAGAATCCGACGATCTTCCACGCGACGAATCCCAGGATGAAAAAATAAAGCACTTTGGGAATCATCACCGACAAGGTCTTGGCGCTGGACTCGGCATCGTCTTGAAACAGCTTGGACCAACGGGCGAGATCCTTGTCCAAGGTGCCGGCTTCCTCACCGGTCAAATAGGATCTGGCAAAGGCCTTGGGGAAGGCGTCGTCCGCCATGAAGGCCGGGCCGAGGGCGTGGCAGGATTGCGCGACCTGGGCGATCCGCGCTCCGGCCTCGCGGGTCACTCCGCTTTGCGCCGCTCCCGAGGCCAGCGCGACGGTTTCACCCATCGACATGCCGGCGAGCAGGCACGAGTGATAGACTTTACAAAATCTCGCCATCGCCATGTTGCGGCGCGCCTTCCCCACCCACGGGATGCGGTTGATCAGGCGGTCGATCCCGGCATGTTCGGGTGCCATGGCTAACACGGCACGGATTCCGATGAAGAGCGTGACGGCGGCCGCGTAAACGATGATGAGTGTCACCACGAGGCTGCCGAGGATCTGGGTGACGGTCAGCTTACCCTCCATCAAGGCCGCCGGCACGATGCCGATGAAGATACCCAGATGCAGCACGATGAGCGGATAGATCATGCTTTTCAGCGCCTCGCGCCGGGCGGAAGCCAGCATTCCGAAATAGTCGGCCAGATGCTGGAACGCCGGTGCCAATTTGCCGCCGCGTTCTCCGGCGCCGATGATGTGGCGTTCGAGATCGGTGATCGCTTTGGTGTCCTTGCTGAAGGCGGCAGCGATGGTTAGCCCCGCTTCCAGGCCGTGGTTCAAGTCCTTCAGGAGGAGCGCTTGCGCCGGTGGAAGTTGCGAGTCCAACAGCACGCCCGCTGCCTTGCGGATGTCGAACCCCGCCTCCAGCAACTTTGCCATTTCCGAATAGAAGAGGTGCTTGTGGCTGGCGTTTGCAGTCATGGGTTGCCTCTAGCAATAGCCGTCGGGGCGGCCTGCTCCAAGTTTCATTTCCGCAAAAAACCGGCACTTGGCGGGCTAAGATTTTTTCACGTTGACCCGCAGTCTGCCGTGGCGGTTTTTCCAGACGTGCAGCCAAGGGTGCATCCCGTGCTCGTCGGAAGCCAGGTAGGCGGAATAGGCGACTCCGGCGAACCACAGTGCGGGAACGACGATGAGTGCCAAGCCCAGGGTGGCAATGCTCAACCACAGGGTGATGAAGACCATCAGGACGTTCCCGGCGGTCATGATTCCGATCCCGGAAAGGTAATGATGCTTATACAAATGCCCGAGCCCCGGGAAGACGCTCAGCAGCGCCGCGATTTTATTCCGGTCCACCTGCTTCCACGCGTCGATGAGCTCTTTCATGGCAATTTTTTCCCGTTCAAGATCACCTACACCATGCCAAAGGTGGGCGGTGCGCGCAAGTTAAGAATCGCCCCCTGACCGCAGCCTCGCCTGACCCAAGGAGGGTGGACAGGAGTGCCGCAGCTGCTTAAGTCCGCCCCACAGCCTTGGCGGCGGACTTGGGTGACGGTGGGTGCGGGTGTTAGTTTTTCTTAGCGAAGACCAGTCCGGAGCGCGACGGCGTGTAGATTTTCATCACCCCATCGGCACCGACCGGGCAATCGAAGGCGTGATCGACCCGACCGTGGCCGCCGGTGTCGCCCTGGTCGGTGTCCAAGACGATCTCGCGGGTTTCCAGGCCGGGGACATGGATCGGGTAGCCGAAGAGGGAGTTGCCGACGGAGAAATTGAAGACGAAGATCAGGTTCGCTCGCTCGGCGACGATCACCTTGTTGTCTTGGTCGAGGTAGAGCAGTTGCGCGGGCGGCGTGGAGAGGAGATTGAATTTTTTCGCAAATTCCATCAGTTGTTGGTCGAACTCGGCGAGCCAGCCGTACTTCAGCTCGGGGTTGTCCACCAGCGACCACTGGCGGCGGCAGTAGTGATAGGACCAGCCGTTGCCTTCGCGCGGGAAGTCCAGCCACTCGGGATGGCCGAACTCGTTGCCCATGAAGTTGAGCCAGCCCTCGCCGCCGAGCACCAGGGTGACCAAGCGGATGAGCTTGTGCAGGGCGATGCCGCGCTCGATCGCCGGATGCGGATCGGTCTTGCCCATGTGCCAGTACATTTCCTTGTCCATCAGCCAGAAGGCGAGCGTCTTGTCGCCGACGAGCGCCTGGTCGTGGCTCTCGGCGTAGGCGATCGTGGCCTCGCCGTGGCGGCGGTTCGCGAGGATGCCCCACAGCTCGCCGATGTCCCAATCCTCGTCGCGGCTGTGCTTGAGCAGCTTGATCCAGTAGTCCGGGATGCCCATCGCGAGGCGGTAGGAAAATCCCAGTCCGCCGTCCTCGATCGGGCGGCAGAGGCCGGGCATGCCGGACATATCTTCCGCGATGGCGATGGCTCCGGGCTTGATGTCCTGGATGAGCTTGGAGGCAAGTTTCAGATAGAGAATCGCCGCGTCATCCGCATCCCCGCCGAAGTAGTCGTCGTAGTTGCCGAACGATTTCATCCCTCGGGAGTAGTAGAGCATGGAGGTGACGCCATCGAAGCGGAAGCCGTCGAAGTGGAATTCTTCGAGCCAATAGCGGACGTTGGATAGAAGGAACTGCCGCACTTCCGGGCGGGCGTAGTCGAAGCATTTCGAGTCCCACGCCGGGTGATCACCGAGGGGGCCGCTGTGGAAATACTGGTCGCCGGAGCCGTCGAAATCATTGAGACCCTCGGCGATGTTTTTCACCGCATGCGAGTGGACGACGTCGAGCAGCACGGCGAGGCCGAGGCCGTGGGCGGTGTCGATGAGGTATTTCAAATCCTCCGGCGTGCCGAAGCGCGAGCACGGCGCAAAGAACGAGGAAACATGATAGCCGAAGGAGCCGTAATACGGGTGCTCCTGCACCGCCATGAGCTGTAATGTGTTATAGCCGGCTTT